>NZ_JBFAAX010000183.1:0-10756 GCF_040639995.1 Actinosynnema sp. NPDC023658
CGTAGCGCTCCATGAACGGCTTGTTGTAGCCCGTCCGCTCGTAAGCGGCAGAGATCTCCGCCCCGGGTGGCGCCGACCAGCTCCACCGCGTACCGGCGGATCTCCGGCGACAGGTGCACCCGCCGCACCACGTGCACCAGCCTGAGCACCTGCTCGGCGTCGGACACCGGCCGCAGGTCGGCCATCGGGTCGTGGCCCGCGTGCTCGTCCACCATCGCCAGCTCGGCCTGCGGGTCGGGGTAGCCGATGGAGACCCGCGCGGTGAACCGGTCGCGCTGGGCCTCGGGCAGGGCGTAGGTGCCCTCCATCTCGATCGGGTTCTGCGTGGCGATCACCATGAACGGGGCGCCGAGCGGGTAGGTCTGCCCGTCGACCGTGACCTGGTGCTCCTCCATGCACTCCAGCAGCGCCGACTGGGTCTTCGGCGAGGCGCGGTTGATCTCGTCGCCCACCACGATGTTCGCGAACACCGGGCCGGGGCGGAACTCGAAGTCGTTGTCCTGCCGGTTGTAGATCGACACACCGGTGATGTCGCTGGGCAGCAGGTCCGGCGTGAACTGGATGCGGCTCACGGTGCAGTCGATCGACCGGGCGAGCGCCTTGGCCAGCGAGGTCTTGCCCACCCCCGGAACGTCCTCGACCAGGAGGTGCCCCTCGGCCAGCAGGGTGACCAGCGCGACCCGGACGACGTCGGGCTTGCCGACGATGACCCTCTCCACGTTGGCGGCGATCCGGCCGACGGCGGCGTGCAGCTCCGCGAGTCCTTCTTCGGGCCGGGCCTGCGGTTGGCTCGTGGTGCTCACGTGGTTGACCGCGGGCGCTCCACTGCCCCCGTAGGAGTTCTCTGGCAGCGCGGCTGGCTGGGTACTCGGAGTCACTCGACCTCCTGGAGCAGGGCGCGGCCCTCCCGCGACCGGTTCGCGGTGGCGGTGAGCGTTTCACGCAGTGTGTCAAACCAGGGCTAAGCGCCCCACACCGATTGAACATTCTCGTGGCGACGGATACCACGGCCCCGCGACCCGACCGGTTCACCGCTGCCCACCACGATTCCCCACCACCCTCCCGAGTGAACCGGTTTTGCCCGGATTTGCTGCGCCATCCGGGTGGACTTCTGGCCGGATCCGCTCACCCGGCGAGGTGGTCACCGCTCGCGTCCCCCACCGCCCTCCACCCCGGCCATCTTCGTTCTACCTGCGTAAACGCTCCGGCGCGTCCCGTGCGACCACCCGTTTCAGCGTTGACTGTGGTGAAAAGTGGGGTACTGTGGCGGCCGGTGGGGCAGACGGGGGCTCCACTGCCGGTCGGAAGTGACGCTTCCGGCGTCGGGAGGTGGGCGCCGTGTTCCTGGGCACGCACTACCCGAGGCTGGACGACAAGGGCCGACTGACGCTGCCTGCGAAGTTCCGGGACGCGCTAGCGGGGGGTCTGATGGTCACCAAGGGCCAGGACCACTGCCTCTACGTGTTCCCCCGGGCCGAGTTCGAGCAGATGGCGCGCAAGGTGGCGGAGGCTCCGTTCACCAACGAGGCGGTCCGCGCCTACCAGCGCTACCTGTTCGCCGGTACCGACGAGCAGCGGCCGGACGGCCAGGGCCGGGTGTCGATCGCACCGGAGCTGCGGCGGTACGCGGGGTTGACCAAGGAGTGCGTGGTCATCGGCGCGATCAACCGGCTGGAGATCTGGGACGCGCAGGCCTGGCAGCGCTACCTCGAGGAGCACGAGGACAGCTACGCCACGGCTCGCGAGGAGGTGCTGCCCGGCGTCTTCTAGATCGGCTGGATCGGCCGTTTGTTTCGAGGTTTCGGGTGCCGTGAGGCCTCGGTCCGCTCGGCTTTCGGCCCTGGCGCACCTTCCCCGGCGCCAGGTCCGACGGGCGGGCGGGGACCTGACGACACCCGAATTTCCGTTTGTTGAGAGGGGCGACCATCGAGGGAGGGGACAGGGTGGAGCAGGCGCGACACGTGCCGGTGCTGCTCGACCGCGTCCTGGACCTGTTGGCCCCCGCGTTGGCCGATCGGGACGCCGTGTTCGTCGACTGCACGCTGGGTCTGGGCGGGCACTCGGAGGCGGTGCTGAAGGCGCACCCGAAGGTGCGGCTGATCGGGCTGGACCGCGACCCGCAGGCCATCGAGCTGTCGCGGCGGCGGTTGGCGCCGTTCGGTGACCGCGTCCGGTTCGTGCAGACCACCTACGACGGGATCGTCGAGGCGGTCGGCGGCACGCCGGTCGACGGGATCCTGATGGACCTCGGGGTGTCCTCGCTCCAGCTGGACGCCGAGGAGCGCGGGTTCGCCTACTCCAAGGACGCGCCGCTGGACATGCGGATGAGCGCGGGCACCGGGCCGACGGCGGCCGACGTGCTGAACACCTACCCGGTGGACGAGCTGACCCGGATCCTGCGCGACTACGGCGAGGAGCGGTTCGCCCGCAAGATCGCCGGCGCCGTGGCGCGGGAACGGGAGCGCGAGCCGTTCACCACCAGCGGCAGGCTGGTCGAGCTGCTGTACGACGTGGTGCCGGCGGCCACCCGCAGGACGGGCGGCCACCCGGCGAAGCGGACGTTCCAGGCGCTGCGCATCGAGGTGAACGAGGAGCTGGAGTCGCTGCGCCTGGCGCTGCCCGCCGCGCTGTCGGTGCTGGCCGTCGGCGGGCGGATCGTCGTGGAGTCCTACCAGTCGCTGGAGGACCGGATGGTCAAGCGGGCGTTCACCGCGCTGGCCACCTCCACGTCACCGCAGGACCTGCCGGTCGAGCTGCCCGGCCACGGCCCCCAGCTGAAGCTGGTGACCAGGGGCGCGGAGCAGGCGAACGAGCAGGAGATCGAGCAGAACCCCAGGGCCGCCTCGGTGCGGCTGAGAGCGGCGGAACGCATCCGGGAGGCGACGTGACCGCACCGGCACGCACCGGCGGCGGTGCGTCGTCCTCGGCCAGACCGGCCAAGCCCCGTGAGCGCTCGCTGAAGGCGGTGCCCGGGGAACGCCGTCGTTCGGCCGCGGTGGAACGCGCCTACGCCCGTCGGGCCGCGGCCGGGCGGTGACCCGTCAGCCCGTGGTGGCGCCCAAGGCGCCGTTCGTGGTGATGGTCATGATCGTGCTCGGCGTCGGCATCGCGGCGATCATGTGGCTGTCGACGCAGGCGACGGCGGACTCGTACCGGTTGCAGGACGCGCGGGCCGAGGAGACCAGGCTCGCCCGGCAGGTCGACCAGCTGCGGCGGGACGTCGCGCTGGCCGAGTCGCCGCCGAGCCTGGCCGACGCCGCGACGAAGCAGGGCCTGGTGCCCGCGGGCGACCCGGCCCGGTTGCGGCAGCTCCCGGACGGGTCGGTCGAGGTGTACGGCACGCCGTCGGCGGTCGAGCCGCCCCCGCCGCCGACGTCGTCCTCCTCGCCCCCGCCTTCGTCACCGTCGCCGTCGACGAACCCGCCACAGCAGACCGCGGACCAGCCGCCGGCCCAGGGGCAGACCCAGGCGGGCGGCCAGCCGCCACCCGCGCAGGGCCAGGGCGCGCAGCAGACCGCGGAACAGCCGGTACCAGGAGGTCAGTGATGCCGGGGCCCAGCAGGGGCAGGCCCGCCCGACGCCCGTTGTCCGTCCGGGGGCCCGCTCCCGGGCGACGGCGCGGTGGCAACAGCCGGGTCCGCCTCGCGGTGGGGCGGTTGCTGCTGGTGGGCGCGTTGCTCATCGCGGGCGTCAAGCTGGTGCAGGTGCAGGGGTTCCAGGCGGAGGCGCTGTCCGCGCAGGCCGAGAAGCAGCGCGCCACGCCCATCGACATCCTGGCCGCGCGCGGCTCGATCCTGGACCGCAACGGCAACCAGTTGGCGTTCAGCGTGGAAGCGCGCGCCCTCTACGCCATGCCGAACAGGATGCGCGAGGACTGGGCGGCGGCGCTGAAGGCCAACCCGGAGATCGGCAGCTTCGAGGACCGCATCGCCGCCATCGCCTCGACCGTCGAGCAGACGCTCGGCAAGGAGGTGTCCGGGCAGAAGACCGACCGGGACTCCGTCCTGGCCAAGCTGTCGCGGGACACCACGTACGTGGAGCTGGTCGACAACGTCGACCCGGGCAAGGCCGCCGTCATCACGGAGAAGTACCACGACATCGGCTCGGAGTACCGGGCCGTGCGCGTCTACCCGAACGGCGACCTGGCGTCGAACATCATCGGCGCGGCGAACTGGCGCAAGAACTCGGAACCGCCCGCCACGCACGGCCTGCTGGGGTTGGAGAACGCGCAGGACAACCTGCTCGCCGGTAACAACGGGCGGCGGGTCGTGGACACCGTCCAGGGCAACGACAACGTCGTCATCCCGGGGCCCGACCGGTCCCGGGAGCTGACGCCCGCCACGCCCGGCAAGAGCCTCGAACTGACGCTGGACGTGGACACGCAGTACGCGTTGCAGCGCATGGTCACCGACTACACGGCGAAGACGGCGGCGCGCAGCGGGTCGGCGGTCGTGCTGGACGTCCGGACCGGCGAGATCCTCGCGATGGCCAACGACAAGACGTTCGACCCGAACGACTTCGGCAAGGCCACCGAGGACCAGCTGCGCAACCTCGCGGTCACCTCGGTGTTCGAGCCGGGCTCGGTGAACAAGGTGGTCACCGCGGCGACGGCCATCGAGGACGGCATCTACCAGCCGGACAGCGTGCTGCGGGTCGACGGCACCATCAAGGTGTCCGACCGGGTCATCGGTGACTGGTGGCGCCACGGTCCGCTGGACATGACGTTCACCGGCGTGTTCGCCAAGTCGTCCAACGTGGGCACGTTGATGACCGCGCAGAAGATCGGCCAGGACCGGTACGCCGACATGCTGGACAAGTTCGGCTTGGGCAAGCGGACCCAGTCCGGGCTGCCCGGCGAGGAACCGGGCTTCGTGCCGCCGCTCAACCAGTGGTCCGGCTCGACGTTCGGCAACCTGCCGATCGGCCAAGGCCTCAACATGACGCTGCTGCAGATGACCGGCATGTACCAGGCGATCGCGAACGACGGCCTGCGCATCCCGCCGCGGATCCTGCGCGCCGAGGTGTCGGCCGACGGCAGCCGCAAGGCGGTGGACCCGCCGGAGGGCGAGCGGGTGGTGTCGCCGCAGACGGCCAAGACCGTCCGCGACATGTTCCGCGCGGTGATGCAGGAGGGCGAGGGCCGGGACGCGCTCCTGCAGAGCGGGACGGGCGTGCCGGCGGCGCTGCCGGGCTACCAGATCAGCGGGAAGACGGGCACGGCGCAGCAGGTCGACCCGAAGTGCGACTGCTACAGCAGCTCGCAGTACTGGATCACCTACGCGGGCATCCTGCCCGCCGACAACCCGAGGTTCGTGGTCGGCATCATGCTCGACAACCCGACCAAGAGCCCCCAGTCCGCCGCGCCGCTGTTCCACGACGTCGCCTCGTACCTGTCGCAGCGCTACCAGGTCCCGCTGTCCCCCGAGCAGAGCCCGGTCGTGCCGCTGGTGCTCTGAGGGCCGCCACCCGCCCACGCCGACGCCGGATCCCACGCCGACGCCGGTGTCCTCGGCTTTGCCGCGACCGGAGCCCGTCCGAGCCCGCGCCGGTGCCCGCCTGCGCCCGCGCCGGTTCCCATCCGCGCCTACGTCGGGCACCGCTCCGCTCCGCGATTCCACGCGGGTCCGGGTGCGCGTCGGGGTGGTGAGCCGGTCCGCAGTGGACGTGCCGGACGAACACTCTCCGTGCGCCGGTAGCCTTCCGCGCGTGCCTGCCAAGCTCGAGGGCAAGGTCGCGACCGCTCCGCCTCGCCCTTCCCGCACCCCGCCCGTAGCCGTGTCCGAGCTCGCCACGACCGTCGACGCCCACCTGACCGCCCCCGACCGGGCGCACGTCCTGGTCAGCGGCGTGACGTTGCGCGCCCAGCACGTGCGGCCCGGCGACCTGTTCGCCGCGTTGCCCGGAACCCGGGTGCACGGCGCCGACTTCGCCGCACAGGCCGTGGAGAACGGCGCGGTGGCCGTGCTGACCGACGCCGAGGGCGCGGAGAAGGTGCGCGGGGTGCCGGTGCTGGTGCACGCGGACCCGCGCGCCGTCCTGGGCCTGCTGGCCGCGTGCGTCTACGGCTACCCGTCGACCCGCCTCGCCGTGTGGGGCGTGACCGGCACGTCCGGCAAGACCACCACCAGCTACATGATCGAGTCGGCGTTGCGCGCGGCCGGTCGCGTCACCGGGCTCATCGGCACGGTCGAGACGCGCGTCGCGGGCAGCAGGCTCGACAGCGCCCTGACCACCCCCGAGGCCCCCGACCTCCAGGCGTTGCTGGCCGTGATGCTGGAACGCGGCACCACGGACGTGGTCATGGAGGTCTCCAGCCACGCCCTGCGCCTGGGTCGGGTCGGCGGCGTCGGCTTCTCCGTCGGCGCGTTCACCAACCTCTCCCAGGACCACCTGGACTTCCACCCGGACATGGAGGACTACTTCCGGACCAAGGCCGAGCTGTTCGACGGCCGGGCCCGCACCGAGGTGGTCTGCGTGGACGGCGACTGGGGTCCGCGCCTGGTCAAGGAGCACACCGTCACCGTCGCGACCACCCGGGACGCGCACTGGACGGCCACCGACGTGACCGTGTCCGCCACCGGCGAGCAGGCGTTCACCGCGCACGGCCCGGACGGCGTGGTGATCGACGTCGAGCTGAGCCTGCCCGGTGACTTCAACGTCGCCAACGCCCTGCTGGCCGCCGGCTGCCTGCACTCCCAGGGCGTCGGGCCGGACGCCATCCGCGAGGGCCTGCGGGACGTCCAGGTGCCGGGCCGGATGCAGCGCGTGGACGAGGGCCAGGACTTCACCGCCGTCGTGGACTACTCCCACAAGCCGGCCGCCGTCGCGCTGGCGCTGCAGGCGGTCCGGGCCCGCGCCACGGGACGGATCATCACCGTCCTGGGCTGCGGCGGCGACCGCGACACCGCCAAGCGCCCCCTCATGGGCGAGGAGGCGGCCCGGCGCAGCGACGTGCTGGTGGTGACCGACGACAACCCGCGCAGCGAGGACCCGGCGGAGATCCGGGCGGCCATGCTGCACGGCGCGCTGGCCGTGCCCGACGACCAGCGCGGCGAGGTCGTGGAAATCGGTGACCGCCGCCGCGCCATCGAGCACGCGGTGTCCCTCGCCCGCACGGGCGACGTGGTCGTGGTCGCCGGCAAGGGGCACGAGACCGGCCAGGAGGTCGCGGGCGTCGTGCACCCGTTCTCCGACGTGGACGCACTGACCGAAGCCATCAGAGGAGCCACCCGGTGATCCAGCTGACCCTCGCCGAGATCGCCGAGGTCGTCGGCGGCAGGCTGCACCACGCCACCGGCGCGGAGGTGGTCACCGGCAGCGTCGAGTTCGACACCCGCCAACTGACCCCCGGCGGCCTGTTCCTGGCCCTGCCCGGCGAACGGGTCGACGGCCACGACTTCGCCGCCCAGGCCGTCGCCCAGGGCGCGGCCGGTGTGCTGGCCGGCCGCGAGGTCGACGCGCCCGCCGTCATCGCGCCCCCCGTCGACAAGGCCCAGGGCAACGCCTACGTGCTGTCCGGCGACACGGACGGCGCGGGCGCGGCGGTGCTGACCGCGCTGGCCAAGCTCGCCCGGCACGTCACGGACCGGCTGGAGCACCTGACCGTCGTCGGCGTGACCGGGTCGTCCGGCAAGACGTCCACCAAGGACCTCATCGCGCAGGTGCTCACGCCGCTCGGGCCGACGATCGCCCCGCCCGGGTCGTTCAACAACGAACTGGGCCACCCCTGGACGGCGTTGCGCGCCGACGAGAGCACCCGCTTCCTGGTCCTGGAGCTCAGCGCCCGCGGCGTCGGGCACATCGCGGAGCTGTGCCGGGTCGCCGTGCCCCGCGTCGGCGCGGTGCTGAACGTCGGCAGCGCCCACCTGGGCGAGTTCGGCTCGCGGGAGGGCATCGCCCAGGCCAAGGGCGAGCTGGTCGAGGCACTGCCCGAGGACGGCATCGCGGTCCTCAACGCCGACGACCCGCTCGTCGCGGGCATGGCCGACCGCACCAAGGCCAAGGTCGTCCTCGTCGGTGAGCACCCCGACGCGCAGGTCCGCGCGCAGGACGTCGAGCTGGACGAGCAGGCCCGCGCCCGCTTCACGCTGGTCACGCCGCAGGGCGAGGCGCGCGTCCGGCTGGCCGTGCACGGACCGCACCAGGTCGGCAACGCCCTCACCGCCGCCGCGATCGCCCTCGAACTCGGCGCGACCCCGGAAGGGATCGCGCAGAGCCTCGGCTCCGCCGAGCGGGTCTCCGCGCACCGCATGGCGGTCTCCGAACGTCCTGACGGCGTGACGATCGTCAACGACGCCTACAACGCCAACCCGGAGTCGGTGCGCGCGGCGCTGAAGTCGCTGGCCACCATCTCGCGGGCCACCACGCCGGCCCGGCGGAGCTGGGCGGTGCTCGGCCCGATGGCCGAACTGGGCGCGGACTCGGTCCGCGCGCACGACGAGATCGGCCGGCTCGCGGTCCGCTTGGACATCAACAAGCTGGTCGTGGTCGGACAGGACGCCCGGGCGATGCAGCAAGGCGCGCACCTGGAAGGATCATGGGGAGAAGAAGCGATCCTGGTGCCCGACGTGACGGCGGCCGTCGAGCTGCTGCGCGAGCAGGTGCGGCCCGGTGACGTCGTCCTGGTGAAGGCATCCAACTCATACGGCCTGTGGCGGGTTGCCGAGGCTCTCCTGGAGGCGGTCAGCAAGTGAAGAGCATTCTCATCGCGGCGGCCATCGCGCTGCTCGCGTCGATCATGCTGACGCCGTACCTGATCAAGATCTTCTCCCGGCAGGGCTTCGGTCAGGAGATCCGCGAAGAGGGACCGCAGAGCCACAAGACCAAGCGCGGCACGCCCACCATGGGTGGCGTCGCGATCCTGGTCGCGATGTGGGCGGGTTACCTCGGCGCGCACCTGGTGAACTCCATGTCGGCGTCCGCGCAGGACCAGACCCCCAGCGCGTCCGGCCTGCTGGTGCTCATGCTGACCACGTCCCTGGGCGTCGTGGGCTTCCTCGACGACTTCATCAAGATCCGCAAGCAGCGCAACCTGGGCCTGAACAAGACCGCGAAGCTCGTCGGCCAGTTCGTCGCCACGATCATCTTCGCCGTCCTGGTCATGCAGTTCCCGAACAAGGAGGGCTTCACGCCCGCCTCGGTGAACCTGTCGTTCGTGCGCGACATCACCGTGGTGTCGTTCGGCGTCGTCGGCTTCGTGGTGTTCTGCTACGCCGCGATCAGCGCCTGGTCGAACGCGGTGAACCTGACCGACGGCCTCGACGGCCTGGCCGGCGGCACGTCCGCGATGGTGCTCGGCACCTACGTGGTGATCAGCTTCTGGCAGTTCCGCTACAACTGCTCGAACCTGCTCGTGGCGGGCTGCTACGACGTGCGCGACCCGCTGGACCTGGCGCTGGTGGCCGCCGCCGCGATGGCGGGTTGCATCGGCTTCCTGTGGTGGAACGCCGCGCCCGCCAAGATCTTCATGGGCGACACGGGCTCGCTCGCGCTGGGCGGTCTGGTCGCCGGCCTGTCCATCGCCACCCGCACCGAGCTGCTGATGGTCGTCATCGGCGGCCTGTTCGTGGTCGAGGCGCTGTCGGTGGTGCTCCAGGTCGCGATCTTCCGCACGTCACGGCGGCGGTTGTTCCGGATGGCGCCGTTCCACCACCACTTCGAACTCGCCGGGTGGGCGGAAACCACGGTGATCATCCGGTTCTGGTTGCTCGCCGGCATGTGCTGCATGCTCGGGCTCGGCCTGTTCTACAGCGAGTGGCTGACCGCGGTAGAGAGCTGACCATGGGATTCCTCGAAGGTCGTCACGTCCTGGTCGCGGGGGCGGGGGTGACCGGCCGGTCCGCCGCCGAGGCGTTGTTGGCGGCCGAAGCCGTGGTCACCGTGACCGACGGCTCGGCGGATCGCCTCGCCGCGCTGGAGCAGCTGCTGCCCGGCGTGACGCTCCTGCCCGGCCTGGTCGAACCGCCCGCGGGGACCGAGCTGGTGGTGACCAGCCCCGGCTGGCGGCCGTCCAGCCCGCTGCTGGAGGCGGCGACGGCGGCCGGCATCGAGGTGATCGGTGAGGTCGAGCTGGCCTGGCGGATGGGCCTCGAACTGGCCGACCCGCCGACGTGGCTCGCGGTCACCGGCACCAACGGCAAGACCACGACGGTCGGGATGCTGGAGTCCATCCTGCGCGCGGCCGGCATCGACGCGGTGGCGTGCGGCAACGTCGGCCTGCCCGTGGTGGACGCGCTGCTGGCCGGGCGTCGGGTGCTGGCGGTGGAGCTGTCGAGCTTCCAGCTGCACTGGTCGCCGTCCGTGCGGCCGTTCGCCGGGGTGCTGCTGAACCTGGCCGAGGACCACCTGGACTGGCACGGCACGTTCGAGGCGTACGCCGGGGCGAAGGCCGGTGTGCTGACCGGTGAGGTCGCCGTCGGCGGTGTGGACGACCCGGTGGTGGCGTCCCTGCTGGCCTCCTCGCCGGCGGCCGCGCACGTCGGGTTCACGCTCGGGTCGCCCGAGGAAGGCCAGCTCGGCGTGCACGACGGTCAGCTGGTCGACCGGGCGTTCGGGCCTTCCGACGTGGTGCTGCTGCCGGCCGCGGACGTCCACCCCGGTGGACCTCCGGGGATCGCGGACGCCCTGGCCGCAGCGGCGCTGGCCCGCGCGCACGGCGTGTCGGCCGAGGCGGTGGCGCGCGGGTTGCGCGACTTCACGCCGGGCGCGCACCGGGCGGTGCTGGTGACCGAGGCCGACGGGGTCTCCTACGTCAACG
>NZ_JBFAAX010000184.1:0-2939 GCF_040639995.1 Actinosynnema sp. NPDC023658
TCTAATCCCGAGGTCGCAGGTTCGAATCCTGCCGGGGGCGCTGGAGTGCAGGTAGAGAGGTGGAGGCCGATCACAGGTCAAGATCGGCCCAGCTCTTACCCAGTGGTTTCCGGTCGTTGCCGGAGACCTTCCAGGGCGTCGGCCGCTGCTCCGCCGACCGCCTTGCGGTTCATGTAGACGTCCTGGGTCATGCTGACCTGGGCATGTCCGAGGTAGTCCGCGATCTCACGTGCGGTCAGTCCCGCCGCGTCCAGCAGCGTCGCCACCAAATGCCGGTACGCGTGCGGGTGGAGGCCCTGCCACTCCGAGCCCGCCAGCACCCGCCGCAGGCTCTTCCTGGTGTTGTCAGGGTCGCGCAGGGTGCCGGTGGACGACGGGAACACCCACGTCCCGGCCGCCTCCGCATGCCGCTTGCGGAGCACGTCCATAGCCGACTGCGGAATCTTCAGCGTCCGCATGCCCGCCGACGACTTGGTGTGTCCCTGGACCACCAGGCCTACGCCTGCGACCCGAATGACCGTGCCTTCCAACGCCACCGTCGAAGCGTCGAAATCGACCCGCGTCCAGTCCAGCGCCAGCAACTCGCCTATCCGAGGACCGACCGCGCTGAACAGGTCCACCAGGTCGACCAGGTCGTTTCGCACAGCGCGCACGTCCGCACGGAGGTAGGCCAGCAGTCGAAGGTGGTCGTCCCAGGTGATCTCGGTGAGCTTCTTCGGTGCCTGGCGCGGCTTGCTGCTGGCACCGAGCGGACCGATCTCGCGCACCGGGTTGTTGGACAGCGCCCCGTACCGGACAGCCAGCCCCGCGATCCCGGTCAGGACCACTTTGGCGTGCTTGGCGCTGCCCAGGCCCGCCTCATCGCGGATGGTCCGCAACACGCGTTCGGCCACGCCCACGGTCAACTCCCGCACCATCAGCGCGGACACCGCCTTGGACAGGTCCCGCTTCCAACTCTCCTGGTAGGTCTGCTTCGTCCTGGTGGCCTTGGTCGACGACCGCAGCTCCCGCAACCACAGTTCTGCGACGTCACCCAACTTGCTCCGCTCGGTGACCTCCTCCCCTGCCACCGCACGAGCCCGATCCCGCAGAGCCGCCTTCAGCTTGTTCCTGGCTTGCGTCTGGGTCTTGTCCGTGCGCTCCACCTGCCGAGTGACACCGTCGTAATCCCGGTAGTTCGTGATCGCTCGGACGCGTCCGTTCGTCGTGGGAACGCACCAGATTTCACCGTAGGTGCCCAACGGCAGTGGCAGCCGAGGCATCAGGCGACCCCGTCCGGCAGGGACTCGACCCAGGCCTTGACCTGGTCGGGGACGAAGCGCACGTACTTGCCGATCCGCTTGCCGGGCGGGCCGTAGTTGCGAGTCCGCCACTGGTAGAGGGTGTTCACCGGGACGCCCAGGAAGTCCGAGACGTCTTTGATCCCCCAGAGCTTGCTCATGCTGCTACCTCCTGTTCGTACCGTTGTCTGCGCTGCTCACGGGTGCGTTCAGCGATGGCCAGGGCCAGTTCGCGTTCGGCGTCGTTGTCGTAGCCGGTGCCGGTGTAGGTCCAGTCGTTGACCAGCAGCACCGAGCCGGGGTCGTGGCCGAGTTGATCGAGCATCTCGGCGGTGCGGAACGCGCGGCGTTCGCCCCGGATGGCCTTGAAGGTGGTCGAGTAGGCGCGGGACTTGCTCAGGAAGTGGCCCCGGAAGGCGAGCATGTGTGCCCAGCGCCGCAGGTTGAGCTTCGAGTACTGCTCCTGGTCACCGAGGTCCCAGGCAGTCTGGATGATCCGGCGGTGGTGGTCGTGCACCCGCAGGTGGTCGATGTCGAGCTGCGAGCGGATCGGGCGGTCGGCGGCTTCGCTCTTGCCGGTGCCCTTGGTGGCGTACTTCGCGACGTACCCGGCCAGGCGGGACTCGCTGATCTCGCCGTCCTGCTCGACCTCGTGTGCGCTGGTGGGGCGGATGCGACGGACGTCGACCTGGGAGCCCCACCGCAGCGTGGCCACGGTGCCGTCAGGCAGCACCTGGTCCAGGCCGACCGCGCGGGCGGCGCCGGTGATGGCTGCTTCCAGCAGCTCCGCCGTGGCCCATGCCGGGGTGGGGTCAGCGGGACCTTCCGGACCGTCCAGGCGCACGACGGCGTGGAAGTGGACCAGGCCGCGCCGCTGGTACTCCGCGACCTTGGCGTACGAGAGCCGGGCGTAGTCCTTGAACTCCCGGACCGGCAGCCCGGCGGCCTTCATCAGCTCCCGCTTGAGGGTGGTGACGAACCGGTGCCACAACTCCCCGGCGTTGGCCTGCCAGAGCACCGAGCCGACGTAGTCGTAGGCGGCCGGGTCGAGCGGGGTACCGATGGCCGGGTCGTCGGGGTGGTGCCAGGAGCCGCACGCGCACGGCAGGACCTTCCCGCGGCTGGTGGTGCGCCGGTTGTGCACCGGCCCGAACGAGGGGGCGGTGAGCGTGGCGAACACGCGCGGCTTCTCCGTGACCGAGGTCGGGACACCCTTGGAACCGCCGGCCAGGCCCGCGTGCATGAGGTGGAAGGCGTCGGCGGCGTAGCGGTCGGAGCAGGAGGGGCACACGGACTCGCGGCGGTTGCCGCAGGGGATGAACACGTCCCCGCCGTGCCAGTCCAGCAGCGCCCCGGTGGCCTGGTCCTGGACCTGCCAGCCGCCCGTCATGCGGATGGGTTGGGCGCAGCCGCCGATGCCGGTGACCTTGTCCCGCCAGTCCCGGTAGTCGGCCCGGCGCACGCGGTCGACGATGCGGTCTTCCAGGGTGGACACCACGTGGTACCTCCTTTCGCGCAGACGAAGGAGCGGGGGGCCGGCCCGGGGGGGGGGGGGCCCCCCCCCTGGTAGGCAACCCCCCCCCCCCCCCCAAAGTTGGGGGAAACCAGGTGAGGGGCCCCCCCCCCGGCCCCCCCCGACCACCCCCCCCCCGGGGGTGC
>NZ_JBFAAX010000184.1:2949-10747 GCF_040639995.1 Actinosynnema sp. NPDC023658
TTGGTGTTTTTCGTGGTTGAACACCTGTTCTAACCTCGTTGCCCGATTCGGTGGGGGGGGGGCCGGCCCTGGGTCTGGGAGCTCCCCCGCTCATGAGGGCAGGTAGGGGGTTCCTGCCGTGGATCAGGTGAAGGCGTGTCCGTTGCGGGCCGCGACCTCGGCCACGATGCGATCGGCTAGGTCCGCCGGGACGCGCACGGCTTGGCGGACGTCGTCGGCGGTCAGCGTGCGGCCCTCTGCGGTGACCTGGTCGACCTTGGCTCGGACGGCGTCGCGGATCGGGTCCGGCAGCTTGAGCCGGGTTCCGGTGGCCAGCGCCGTCTGGACCGGCCGCACGGTCGTGGCGGTGGGTGCTGGGGAGGGTTGGGGCGTGGTGGTGGTGTTGGCGGCGCGGTAGGCGTCGGTGACGGCCTGGTTCATGCGCTGCTGGATTACCGGCATGACCTCCGCGACGCCGAACACCACGACGGGCACCATGACGTGAATGGCGAGGTTGCCGACCTCGAACCGCTCACCGGCGCGCACCGCGATGGTGGGGTAGACGTTCATGAACAGCGTCGAGGTCAGCAGGATGCGTTTGAGCCAGTCCACCCACCGGCTGTCGACCGGCACGCCCCGGTGCAGCACCTCGGACTCGAACACCAACAGCATGATCAGGATGCCTGCCAGCATCGGTTCGGCCAGCCACGCCGCCCACCACAACGGGTCGGAGATCAGCCGGTGACCGCCCAGGAAGTCCTGCACCCCGGCGGTGGTGAACCCCAGCCCCAGGGCCAGAAAGAACCACATGCCGCGCGTGATCAAACGGCGTTGCGACTCGATCCGCACCGCCACCATGTCCGGGTCGTCGACCAGGCCCCGGAGCTGGGCCGATTCGGCGCGCTTGCGGCGCAGGCCCACGACCCGCCTGGTGACCCCGGCCTGAACGTCGATCTCGTCGGTTTCGTTGACCTGCAACGGTTTCACCTCCTCTGTGACGGTGTCTGTAAGCGTTCGTACATCTCGCGGCCCGTGGCGGTGATCTCGACCGCGTCGGCGGAGATCACCTCGTCCGCCTCGTCGATCAAGGCCGCGCCCCACGTGCGGACGAGCACCCCGCGATCGAGCAACGCGGCCAGCGCCGCCGACTGCGCCGGGGTGAGCCGGCAGGCGGGTTCGCGGGAGTACGAAGTCCATGCCGTAGGCAGGGACGCTCCGGTCTGGATGTACAGCGCCCCGTCACGAGCGATCCACAGGACGAGGTAGACATCGGTCTCCATCGCGGCCGGAGGCCACGCGTCGTCCCGCACCGGACTCACCGCGCGGACTTCGGGTTGAGCCGCTCGAACAGGCCGCGCCCGGCAGGGGTGATCTCCATCAGCTCGGCGTTGAACGGCTCCCCGGACTCGTCCTTCAACACCCGCGTCTGCCCCGGGACCAGGCAGCCGTGCTCCTCCAACAGCCAGATGACCTCCGACTCGTCGAGGGTGGCCGCCCGTGCCTGCGTGCCGTGGTCGAGGAACCATCCCCAGGTGCCGGTTCCGTCGCCGCCACGGGTGTGCAACCGGTCCGCGATGGCCATGCGCAGTAACTTGTCGATCACGGGCTTCAGCTCGTCGGGCGGGTTGTTCCTGGTCCAGTCCGGCCAGGGGATGTCGTTCGCGGTTCCGGGCATCAGCGGTGCCGCCTTCCTTCTCGGTGTTCCATGGACAGTCGGTGGTAGTGCTCGGACTCCTCACCCAGCAGCACGTGCAGCCGGTGAGCGATCTCGGCGGCCTGCACGGCCCTGACGTCGGGCAGTTCGCCGTTGTCGTCGGCGTAGCGGCGCACCAGGTCGTCGTACTCGGCCGCCAACCCGCTGATCAGCCGCAACGTCGACATCTCGACCAGCAACGCCGCGCCGGTATGGGCGGGCTGCTTGAGGTCGAAGGTGAACCGGTCGACGCGGCTCACCGCACACCCCGCAGGTGGAACCACCGGGTGCGGATCCTGTGTCCGGCGTTGGTGAGTTTGACCTGGTAGACGTTCCTGCGGATGGCACCGTGCAGTTGGGTGGTGAACTCCCCCTGTGCCGCGTAGCGCTGCGTGAGCAGGGACTCGACCACGTCGGTCACGTCGTCGTCGGCGTGACGGCAGTGCCCGTCGCCGCCCAGCACGACCACCCGGCCGGACGGGTCGAGCTGCCCGATCAGACCGTCGAGGATCTGGTCGAGCACGATGACCGTCAGGTCCGGGGTGCCGCCGTAGCCGGACGGTCGGCCCCGCTCCGCCGACACCGCGACAGGTGCGGGCTGGTCGGCGGCGTCAGCGAACAGGTCGATCTGACCGGGGTCGACTCGGCGGGCCATCACAACCGCCCGCGTCGGTGGTCGACCTCACGGCGGACGAAGTCGCGCAGGATGTAGAACACCGCCACGACACCGGCCAGGGCCAGCACGACCGTCCAGCCGAAGAACGCGCCGAACCCGTCGACCTGGTAGACCACGAACAGCACCCCGGCGACGAGGCCGAGGAACAGCGCGAACCGCCACGCCGCCCACAGCCGGATACCCAGGTTCCACATGATTGCTCCTCCACTCCGGAGTACGGGATGTGCTTGCGCGGCAACGGATCCGGCCGCGTCGAAGGCGAGAGGTCAGGCGACCGCGTGAAGCCGCGGACGACCCGAGGTCACGAACGCGACCAGGTCACGGATGTCCTGGTCGGACTGGTAGGAGGCCCGCACACGCAGCGGGTTGCGGGAGCCCTGCTCCACCACGAACCCGATACCGGCGTGCGCTGGATCCAACGGGATCTCGTCCGCCAACGCGCCGCGCAGCCGCATCCCGTCACCCAGGACCATGTCCACCTGGCTCTGCGAGGTCACCGACAGGCACACCCGCGCGGTGAACAGCTCCCGGACCGGAACGGTGTCCTTGGTCGGCTCCTGCACGTAACCGCACACGCCGAACCCCGCCGCACGGCCCTGCGTCATGATCTCGGCCAGGAGCTTGAGCACCCCGCGCACCTCGGACGCCGGGCCGTAGCTGGTCATCATGCCCAGCTCATCGATCTGCAACAGCCGCAACGGCGTCTCGACAGTCGGGGTGAACTTGCGCTTGCCCCGCTCCCGAAGTTCGGCCTGCCGCACCTTCAGCTCGTCGCGGAAGGACTCCACCACCGATACCGCGTCGTCCCATTCGATCGCGCGGCGGTGGAACAGCGGAGCACCGATCTCGGTCTCCATCCCCTCCTTGAGGTCGATCACGTCCGGCAGGACGACGCCGTCCCGCAGAAGCGGAGCCATCCCGCGCAACGGCGACCACAACAGCGACCCCTTGCCCGACCCAGTCGCCCCCGCCACGAACAGGTGCTGACCCACGAACGACTGGGTCCAGGCCGTGCCGTACTCGGTGTCGCCCAGCTCGATCGCGGTCAGGTCGACCTCGTCGGCGGCGTGCGGCAGCTCGATCGCGGGGATCGGGTCAGCGTCGAACGGGTTCTCCCGCTCGATCACCAGGCCGACCACCTGCGGCTTGATCTTCACCACCGCGACCCGCTCCGCCAGCAGAGCGTGCGCCAGGGCGTCAGCCCGCTCCTCGAACATCGACGGCGTCTGACCCCGGTTGAGCCGCACGTGGATCGTGTCGATCGACGGAGACGCCGACCGCACCCGCAGGATGCGCGGAACCACCATCGCGTCCGTACGCCGGTTCACCGTGACCAGCTCGCAGTCCATCAGGATGTCCGCCCACCGGCGACCCACATAGGTCAGCCAGCGACGGCGCACCGCCCGCAGCCACGGCGCGGCCACCCGGTCGAACGAGGCCGGGTGACCCCGATACCAGCCCGCCACCCCGGCCAACGCCCCGCAGGCGATACCGCCGGTGGTCGGCAACCCCAATTCCACCGCACTCTTGGCGACCGCAGCCGCCACACCCGGCGGGATCGTCGCCATGCCGGGGTGCTGGAAACCCCACTTAATCGCGCGGAACTCCCATCCCGCACTACGCGTCGGTTTCGGCATGACAGCCGCCTTTCCGATTATGTGGTCGTGGAAGCCGGAGACCCGACCAGCCGCCATGGCGTGATCGGGCCTCCGACAAGGAAAATGCCGCCGGACGCGACTAGTCGTCCTTCAGGTACGGCTTCACGTCCGCCATCGCGACCGACAGATCGGCCACCGCCCGCGTGACCGCCTTGTGCTGACCCGCGAAGCGGAACCGCGCGAACGGCATGCCGTCCACCGCCTCCCCGAGCTGCTTCATCGCCTGGTCGATCGCATCGACCGCCTGGTTCGCGCCGTAACGAGCAGCCATGGTCAGACCCTCCAGTTCTTCGCGACCAGGTCCGCCTCGTACTTCCTGGCGTCCTTGGTGAACTCTTCGATCTCCCGGACAGCCTTGTCACACAACGACTTCAGCTCGTCCGCAGTCGGCACCGCCCACGCCTCGGACGGGATCTCCGCGTCCTCCGCCTTGGCGATGAAACCCCGCACGTGCTCGTCGACCGTCTCCTGCAACAACACGATTGCGGCCCGGAACGTCGCGTAGTTCTCCTGCGCAACCTTGTTCACGATCTCCACCACACCACCTCATTTCCGTAAGGAACGGGAGACACAAAGCCCCCGGCACTGGATACCCCACGCGCCGGGGGCAACGAATCTCCCGGCACCCGATGAACCGGTGCCGGAAAAAGGCATGGATCTACCCACTGTGGAATTCTCAAAGAACAAACGGACACTCCCGCTTACGGCAGCACGGCCTACCCCGACAACCCGGAGCGGTTCACATGGCCACAGGAGCCCGATTATCGAAACGGAGGACAGACGAGGGCCGGATCAGCCCAGCGACTTGAGACCCACCGCACGCCACGCCAGACCCGACACGGTCTCACCCTTGCCGTTCTTGAAGCTGTACGGCGACACCGTCGCCCCTACCAGCTCCACCAACGTGCCCTCGTCGAAGCCCGCACCGGGGTCGGTCCCCAGCGTCACCCGGATCTCCTCCCCCTTCTGCCCCTTCGACTTCGCGAACACCGACACCACGAACTGCGACACACCGTCCCGGTCCGTCACGATCTCCGACGCGCCATCCACCTCACGCGTCTTCAGCGTCGGCTCCTCGGTCACCATCAACCGCCAACCGCTCAGCACCACCGGGATGTCACGCACGGCCAACCTCCGTTCGTCAGGCGAGCTGGCTAACCAGCTTCGCAACCTGTCTAGACTCAAACTAGTCCTGTCTACGCAAGCTGTCAAGCGTGTCGCACAGGACAGAGACCTGTCTAAACAGGTAGGCTCCCGCCATGCAGCCAATCGACCCGGACGACCCCCGGAGCCCGTACATCAAGATCGCGGCGAGTATCCGGGCGGCGATCCTCTCCGGCGAGCTCGAACCAGAGGCCCAGTTGCCGACAGGGGACGAGCTGGCCAAGTTCTTCGGAGTGACCCGAGCGACGATCGGGTCTGCGATCCGCATGTTGCGCGACGAGGGGTTCGTGCAAAGCCGACCCGGTGGTGGCGTCTACGTCACGGGCCAGGCGAGCCTGCCGGTAGCCCCAGGCCAGACGCACCCACTCGTGGGACTGGCCGCGTTCTTGCACGAAGCTGGCCACTTGAAGAACCTGCCCCGTTCCGGCTGGCTACTCCTCGGCATCCGGCAGCCTGAAAGCGTCGCTGAACACTCGTTCCGCGTTGGCCTCGTCGGCATGGCGCTTGCCGCCATGGAAGGTGCCGACCCCGGCCGAACGGCTGCGCTGTGCCTCATGCATGACGTGCACGAAGCTCGGATAGGCGACGTTCCCTCGGTAGGCCGGGCCTACGTCACCACCGCTATCCCGCAGGCCGTCACTGCTCACCAGACAGCCGGGATGCCCGACGAGCTTGCCACCGTGTTCCAGGACATCACCGCTGAGTACGAAGACGCGGAGACTCTAGAGTCCAAAGTGGCCCATGACGCCGACAAGATCGAAACTCTGCTCCAAGCAACGGAGTACGCGACCCAGGGTTACGGCAGCGAACCTTGGCAAGACACTTCGATCCAGGCGCTGCGCACGGAGTCCGCGAAGCAACTGGCGCAGGCGATTACCTCGTCCGATGCACGCGGCTGGTGGATGAGCTTCGCTTCGAGCTACCACGAGCTGCGGGCGGGAACCCGCGCACGCCAAGGCCTCAAGCCTTAAGACGCCAGCGCGGGCGGCGAATCCGCGGGGACCAATCTCCCACTGACGACGCCGCCCCGCAGTGATGCCCGTGTTCAAAGTTTCTTTTCTTCATCAAGGCGGCCCCTGCCGGGGCCGCTCACGCCGCTCCGCCCAGGCCGCTCGGCAAGGGCCAGGGGCCCGGCTCCGCCACCCTGGCCCGCCGGCGGCCGGAGACGCGACCGACCCCGGCAGGCCCCGCAAGACGAAAGAGATGTCCTCGCCGGACGGGCAGGCCAGCAGGATGACCGGAGGACACCGCCAGCTCGGCCACCAGCGTGGGCCGGGTTTCGTGTCATCCCGCCGACCTCCACGAGGGCAACCACACGCGTCAAGGGGGCGGCCCCAGCCCTACAGTCCTGTAGGACGGAAGGTGCCCCCTTGACACGCGTGGTTGGGGCGAGCCAGGTCGGCGGGATGACACGAAACCCTTTTTAATGAAGCGATTGACGTATCAGTTATATGGTTCACCATTTTTTGATAAGCGTGATTACATTGAACGCCAAAGAGGCGGCCAGTGCTGCAATGGAGACATAGAGTGCCCAGCGGGGAGTTTGACGATCTCTCTGATACTTTCGCATTTCATCGGCGGAGATTGGAATGATTCGCGCATAGGACATGACTTCGCGGTTCGACTTATTTGCCGTAATGGCGATCCAACCGGCAAATCCGAACAGGCCAACAAAAATAAATAGCGACCATTCAGCATCATTTGCCCGAGCTGCAGGTATGATCATCGAGAAGAGGTATATAACTCCAGCAATAGCTATAAACGGGAAGATCTTGGTCCCAATTTGGTCAAACTTACTCCATGTCGGCGGTCGGAACTTTGCCTGCCTCTGCCGGGCCCATGCATTGAAGACGAAGTCAACAAGTTCGCGACTTCCCACGGCTTCAGCTTTGTTAGCCGCCAGGACTACTGTAACTTCAGGGGCCTTTACTGCTATTCGCAGAAGGTTTACGTCTGACAGATCTTTGATGTCTGATGCCGAATCAAACTCGCCTTCGTCGAACTCTGCGACGATTGGACTGGTTGCGTGAGTCTTTGCTTGCAATAGCTCCATCAGTGCCCGTAGGTCGTCAATGGTGACATCAAGGTGGCCGAGCGCTCTTCTCGAGGGGCGGTCTGCCGCGATCCTTCTGATGGTCATCGGCGTAGATTAGCGCGGTTGCCATCAAGTTATGGCTAGTGGGTGCGCACCTGAGGAACTCGCCTCCGCCGGTGACGATGACAGTCGGCGGGATGCAGCGAACAGTAGGTGCCGTCCAGCTTCGTGCAAGCTGTTAACCATGATTCATGCCACACTTTGCGCTATGAAACGACGGCAGACGACTATGAAGCACGATCCACGGCCGTCGGTTGCGGACGCTAAGCGGACTGGTGGGGGCGGGTGCTGGGAGGGTGGCATACGACGGGAGAGACGGCCAAAAATCCGTCAGGCTATGAGCAGAGACCAAGATCGTCTCCATGCATTACCCCTGCGAAACAACGGCAGACGACCGTTGGGGACGGTCAGCAACGCTGGACCCGCGTAGGGCGTCTGCCCAGGTGAGGGCCGGCACCCACCGATCACAACGGACGATGGCAGGCGTCTCGCTCTAATCCCGAGGTCGCAGGTTCGAATCCTGCCGGGGGCGC
>NZ_JBFAAX010000185.1:0-8267 GCF_040639995.1 Actinosynnema sp. NPDC023658
GGTGGCGTTCTCGTGGCCGGCGGCGGTGGCGCTGGTCGTCACCGTGCTGCTGTTCCGCCACGGCCAGCGCGGCGGGCTGCGCCGGTACGCCCGGTCCCGGTCCCTGCTCGCCGCGGACCTGCGCGAGATCGACTACCTGCGCGAGCTGGCCGGCGGAGCCGCGGCGGGCAAGGAGATCCGGGTCTTCGGGCTGGTCGGTTGGCTCCGGCAACGCCTGCGGGACACCTACCTGCGCTTCCTCGAACCGCTGTGGGCCGAGCGCAGGCGCATCTACCTGTGGCCGTTCGTCCGGTACTCGGTGGTGGGCCTGGTGGTCGTGGGCGTGGTCTTCGCGGTGGTCGGGGCGACGGCGCACGAGATGACGCTCACCGGGTTCGTCCTCGTCTCGACGGCGACCCTGGCCCTGCTGAGGCTGGCCGAGCACTACCCGGAAGCGGACCTGCCGACCGCGATCGGCATGAAGGCCTACGACGCGGTGCGGCGGTTCTCCCAGCACGTCGACGCCGAGCAGGTGGACGACGAGCGCGCCGGGCCCGTCGAGGCCCGCGAGGTGCACCTCGTGCCCGCGCGGCGGCCGACGGTGCCCGAGCCGGTCGGCGCCATCCGGTTCGAGCAGGTCGGTTTCCGCTACCCCGGCCAGTCGCGGGTGGTCTTCGACGGGCTGGACCTCACGATCCCGGTCGGCCGCTGCACGGCCGTCGTCGGCGTGAACGGCGCCGGCAAGACCACGCTGGTCAAGCTGCTCGCCAGGCTCTACGAGCCGACCGCGGGCCGGATCACGTTGGACGGCGTGGACATCCGCGCGTTCCCGGTCGAGGAGTGGCGGGCCAGGCTGAGCGTGATCTTCCAGGAGTTCGTCCGGTACGAGTCGTCCGTCGCGGACAACGTCGGGCTGGGGGCGGTCGACTTCCTGGACGACAGGGCGGCGATCCGCGAGGTGGTCGAGTCGGTCGGCCTCGGTGAGGCCGTGGCCCGCCTGCCCCGCGGGCTGGACACGCCGCTGGCGAGGCACCTCACCGACGGGGCGGAGCTGTCCGGCGGCCAGTGGCAGCGCGTCGCGCTGGCGCGGGCGTTGTTCGCGCTGCGCCACGGTTCGCGGGTCGTGGTGCTGGACGAACCGACGGCCAGCCTGGACGTGCGCGCGGAGGCCGGGTTCTTCGAGGAGTTCGCCGGCCTCGCCCGGGGTGCGACGACCCTGCTGATCTCGCACCGGTTCTCGACCGTCCGGCACGCCGACCTCATCGTCGTCCTGGAGCACGGCCGGGTCGGCGAGCAGGGCTCGCACGCGGACCTGCTGGCCCGCGGCGGGCGGTACGCGGAGCTGTTCCGGTTGCAGGCCGACCGGTTCGTCGACCAGGTCGGAGGAGCGGTCGGATGAGGGTCCTCCTGACCGGCGCGTGGACCGTGATCGCGACGGCGTGGCGGTTGAACCGGCGCAAGACGGCGCTGGCCGTGGTCCTGATGACGGCCGGCGCCCTCGCCGCTCCCCTGCTGGCCGCCGCGCTCGGCTGGATGACCCGCGAGGTCGTGGCGGGCGCACCGGGGCGCGCGGTGCTCGCCGGCGTGACCGTCGCCGTGCTGGCGGTGATGGTGCTGGCCCTCTCGCACTTCGCCCACCTGGCCTACTACGAGCTCTCCGAGCTGGCCGAGCTGGACTTCGACGAACGCGTGATCGAGGTGTCGAACGGGTCGGCCGGCATCGAGCACCACGAGCGGGCCGAGGACGCCGACACGTGGACCGTGCTGCGGCAGGAGGGCAGGCATTTCCGGACGGGCCTGGAGGCGTTGCTCAACGGGCTCGGCCTCGTCCTCGCCGTGGTGCTCACCGCCGTCCTGCTGGCCGTGCAGAACCCGTGGTTGCTGCTCCTCCCCGTCGCCGCGGTGCCGCCCCTGCTCGCCGGCCGCGTGGCCGAACGGGTGCTCGACGGGGCCAGGACGACGACCGCCGAGCCGACCAGGACCGCGCTGAACCTGTTCCACCTGGCCACGTCCGCCCGCCTGGCCGGGGAGCTGCGGGTGTCCGGTGTGCGGGACGAGCTGCGCGCCCGGCACGACCGGCTGTGGGAGACGGCGACGCACGGGCTGTGGCGCGCGCACTTGACCGCGACGTGGGTCCGCGCGGCGGGGCAGATCGTCTTCGCACTCGCGTACATCGGGGGCGTGCTGCTCGTGGTGCGCGACGCGATCGCCGGGCGGCGCGGTGTCGGTGACGTCGTGCTGGTGATCGTGCTCGCCGCCCAGGTCAACCAGCAGGTCGCCACCGCCGTCACGCTCCTGCAGGACCTGCAGCGGATGGCCGGCGCGTACCGGCGCCTCACCGAGGTCACCGCGTCCGTGACCTCGGCCGGACCCGCTCCGGAGCGCACTTCTCCGCCGCGACGGCTGCACGGCGGGATCGTGCTGGTCGGGGTGGCGTTCACCTATCCGGGGACGGACGTGCCGGTGCTGCACGAGGTCGACCTCCGCCTCCCGGCCGGCGCCACCGTCGCGATCGTCGGTGAGAACGGCGCGGGCAAGTCGACGCTGGTCAAGTTGCTCTGCGGGTTCTACCGGCCGTCGCGCGGCCGGATCCTCGTCGACGGCGCGGACCTGCACGGGATGCCGGTCGACGAGTGGCGCACGCGGATCGCGGCCGGGTTCCAGGACTTCGTCCGGTACGAGCTGCCGGCCCGGCACGTGGTCGGGCTCGGGGACCTGCCCCGGTTGTCCTCGGAGCGGGCCGTCCGCGAGGCGCTGGAGCGCGCCGACGGCACCGACGTGGTGGACGGCCTGCCCGACGGCCTGGACACCCCGCTCGGCAAGAGCTACACCGACGGCGCGGAGCTGTCCGGCGGACAGTGGCAGAAGCTGGCGCTGGGCCGGGCCATGATGCGGGAGGCCCCGCTGCTGCTGGTCCTGGACGAGCCGACGTCGGCGTTGGACCCCGAGGCGGAGCACGTCCTGTTCCAGCGGTACGCCGAGCACGCCAAGCGGGTCGCCGGCCGGACGGGCGGGATCACGGTCTTCGTGTCCCACCGGTTCTCCACGGTCCGCACGGCCGACCTGATCATCGTGGTGCGGGACGGCCGGGTGGTGGAGACCGGCGACCACGCCGCGCTCATGGCCGCGGCGGGCCTCTACGCGGAGTTGTTCGCGCTCCAGGCGGAGGCGTACCGCTGACCGTCCACACGCGACAGCGCCGGGCGTGGCCCGGTCAGCCGGTGACCGGGACGACCTCGTCGTCGGTGACCGCGTACCGGCCGTCCGTCCAATACGGAGCCGCGCCGGGCGAGGTCCCGACGTCCTCGCCGGTGCGGGCGTCCAGGACGACGGGGCCGTTCCGACCGGTGTCCCCGTAGACCAGGCCGTGCCACGCCCCGGTCACCCGCAGCGGGAGCCGGTCCGGGTCGTCGGCCAGCGACCACAGCACCTCCCCGGACGCCGGGTCGAGGCCGAACACCGTCGAGTTGACGCAGACCGCGACGGACCGCCCGTCGTGGGCGCAGTACCGGGGCAGGCCCCGGGCCTTCGCCGGGAGCCGCACGTCCACCTCGCCGCCGTCGACGACCCGCACGCCGGTGACCGCGCCGAACTCCCTGCCCCGCAGGCCGTGGACCAGCAGCAGCTCCGGCCCGGCCGGCACCGCCTGCGCGGCCTCGACGTCCTTGGACCAGACCGTCGACCCGTCCGCGACGCGCCGGGCCTGCAGTGCCTGGTCGCGGGGGTCGTCCAGCAGCCCGGCGACCAGTCCCCCGACCACCGCCAGCGGGTCGAGGCCCGACTGGACCCAGGCCGCCTCGCGGGCGGCCAGGTCAACCGCCAGGGTGCCGACCGAGCCGTCGCCGGTGCGGGAGTTGCCGGTCGCCAGCCGCACGACGGCGGTGGAGCCGTCGACGCCCACCACCGCGGTGCGCAGCACCGAGCCGTCCGGCACCTAGAACCCGGCGGGCACGTCCACCACCTGCCGCCACGCCAACCCGGCCGCGTCCGCGTCGGCCGCGACCACCTCGATCGCGGCGCGTGCCGCGGTGGTGCCCCGACCCTCGACCGTCACGGCGAAGGTCTGCACGACCAGCGCCCTCCCCGACACCGCCACCACCCGCGGCGGCTCCAGGTCGGTGCGGGTGCCGTCGGAGACGACCTCCGTCGAAGCCCTCTCCGGCCTGATCTCGGCCCGGGTCTCGCCCGACTCCGCGTCGAACGCCAGCAGCGCGTCCGAGGTCGCCGCCCAGGCCGTCCGGCCACGCAGCAGCACGTGCGGCGCGGCCACGGTCTTCGACGTGGAGTCCCGCACGTCCGAGGTCACGGCCGGCGGCAGCCGCACGCCCTCGGAGGAGAACGTCCTCGCCGGGTCGAACACCGGGCGTTGCGCGGGGGTGGACGTCGTGCCCGCGACGGGCGCGGACGGCGTCGCCGTCGGGTCCTGCGTCCCGCACGCGGCCACCACGAGCAGCACGGCCACCGCTGTCGCGACACCACTCCCCCGACCACGCCCGTCGAGCACTCGGCCGCCCCTCACCGGACCCGCCAGACCTTGTAGGCGATCCCCGCCTCGACCACGTAACCCGACCCGACGCAGACGATGTCGTTCAGCCACGCGTACCGCTCCGCGCCCGTCTCGAACAGCGGGGTGGTGCGGAAGTAGTAGCGGGTGGGATCGACCTGGTGCCGCTTGACCGGGTGGGCCAGGTCGGCCCGCAGCGCGGGCGGGACGACCCACCGGCCGCCGTAGGTCATGTGGATCAGCGCGTCGTCGTGCGTGCGCAGGGTCAGCCGGACGTCGAGCGCCATCGCCCCGTCGGGGCGGAACAGCGCCCAGTCGCCGCCGCCGGCCTCCAGCCCGCCGCGCAGCTCCGGCCCCTCGAAGGACCCGCCGGAAGCCCCGAACAGGATCCGCCGGCCGAACGGGCCGTCCCCGATGTCCAGCCGCGGGTGCAGGTCCACGACCAGGTCGAAGAGGAACTCAGTGTCGAGGTCGGGCACCGCTCGCACCCTCGGGTCGGCGCTCACCCGCCACCACCGCGGGCACCCGCCGCCACGGCGTCCCCGAACAGCTTCCGGCGCACCTCGTCGGTGGAGACGCCGGACTGGGCGCAGAGGGTCGCCAGGTCGAAGAGGAACCGCTCACCGACGATCAGGTCGTCCGCGAAGGTGAACTGCAGGAACACCGGCAGCTCGGCCCGGTCTCCGTTGGGCGTCACGCCGAACGCCCGGGTCGTCATCGTCATGCGCGCCGTGCCCCAGCAGACCAGGGTGTCATCGTTGTGCGCGTGACCGTGCAGGGTCACCTCGTAGTCCGGGAAGGCGGTGAAGAACCTCGTCAGCGCCTTCTCGTTCGCGGCCAACCCCCGCGCGGTCCTCCCGAAGGCGGGCGTGTGCAGCACCACGTCCCGGTGGAACAGCCGCATGGCCGCGCCCACGTCCTGCCGGCTCTTGGCGAGGGCGAGGGACTGCGCCAGCTCGTACATGCGATGCCCGTCCACGGCGTCACGCCTCCGTCTGCGCTGGTAAACTTTACGTACGGTCGATCGTACGCATACTTCTCGTCGGGCAACAAGAGGGAGAGACGATGAGCGAGCCCACGCGGGACGCGACCGGTGCGCCGGACGCGGCGGTGTCGGACGGGCGCCTGCTGCGGGGCACGCGGTCGCGGCGGACGATCCTGCGCCAGGCCGTCGACGTCGCGTCGCTGGAAGGGCTCAACGGGCTCAGCTTCGGTCGGCTGGCCGCCGACCTCGGGCTGAGCAAGAGCGGGATCCAGACCCTCTTCAGGACCAAGGACGACTTGCAGGTCGCGACGGCCGAGTTCGCCCGCGACCTGTTCCTCGACGCCGTCATCAGCCCGGCCCTGGCGTCGGCGGCCCCCGGCGCGGCGCGGTTGCGGGCGCTGGTCGAGGGGTGGATCGAGTACGCCCGCTCCCCGCTGTTCGCGGGCGGCTGCTTCTGGGCGGCGAACCTGGCCGACTTCGACAGCCGACCGGGAGCGGTCCGCGACACGCTGTTCCGCCACCAGCGCGACTGGCGTGCCCTCATCGCCGCGGAAGTGCGGCACACCGCCCGAGCGGACCTCGACGCCGACGTGGTGGCGTTCCAGATCGACGCGGTGCTCATCGCCGCGAACACCGCCCTGCGGCTGGGGGACGACGAAGTCGTGGACACGGTCCGCCGCGTGGTCGAGGGGTTCCTCACGCCCGCCCCGTGACCGGGATCCCCGAGCTCGGAGCGCAGTCGGACTTGTCGGTCCAGCCGTCGGCACAGTTGTAGAGGGGGGAACGGGGTCGTGCAGCCGTGGCGCGCGCCGAGGGCGTTGTACTGGTCCCGGGGACCTCCGTGCCGGAGTTGAGGTCGGCTGGCCACGGCGAGCCGATCGCGAACTGCTTGCACGAGGGCCACGCGTTCCGGCGGCGAAGGGGACGTCGATGTCCACGCCGGACGCACTCCCGGACCGCCCTGTGCGTCCCGTGCACCGTCGTCGTCACGGCGGTGGCGGAGGGCTCGGCCCGCCTACTGGTGGACGCCCGCGAGGGCGAAGAACTCCTGCCGCGACCGGGCGTCCTCGCGCAACAGGCCGTGCAGGGTCGAGGTCACGGTGCGGGAGCCGGGAGCCCTCACGCCGCGCAACGACATGCACATGTGCTCGGCCTCGATCACCACTCCGACGCCCTGCGGCGCCAGGTGCTCCCGCAACCAGTCCGCGACCTGCTTGGTCAACCGCTCCTGCACCTGGAGGTCGCGGGCGAACAGCTCGACCACGCGGGCCAGCTTCGACAGCCCCAGGATGCGCTCGCCCGGCAGGTAGCCGACGTGGGCGACGCCGTGGAACGGCAGGAGGTGGTGCTCGCACAGCGACTGCACCGGGATCCCCCGCACGAGCACCAGCTCGTCGTAGCCCTCGTCGTTGGGGAAGGTCGTCAGGTCGAACTCGCGCGGGGTCAGCAGCTCGGCGTAGGCGTGCGCGACGCGCGCCGGGGTGTCGGCCAGGTGCTCCGAACCCGGATCCCGGCCCAACGCCACCAGCAGGTCGGTCACCGCCCGCCGCGCGGCCTCCACGTCCACCCCGCCGCGCCCGTGGACCACCTGCAACCGCGGTGACGGGTGACCCGGCGCGGCGGGGGGCCGTTGAGTGGAAGGCGCGCTCATGCCGCCGGTCCGCGGCCCGGTGCGTACACCGTCGCCAGCCGGGCCAGCGCCACGGCGGCCACGAGCAGGCCGAAGTCCCGCAGCGCGACGTCGTAGAAGCCGGGACCGGTCAGCAGGTCGACGATGATGCCCGCCAGCCAGACCGCGACCAGCGGAGCGCCGAACCGCGGCGCGATCGCCACCACGACACCCGCCACGACCTCCACCACGCCCACGGCGTACATCGCCGCCTGCGCGTCGCCCGGCACGATCCCGTCGATCCAGGGGGCCAGGTAGGTGGTCCAGTCGACGAGCAGGTTGGCGAACTTGTCGAGCCCGAACAGCACGGGCGCGACCGTGAACACCGTCCGCAGGGCGAGGAACGCCTGGTAGGCCGGGTTGGATCGCAGCACGGCGCCCGTCGACCGGACGCCTGACACCTCGGTGGCCATGACCCCTCCTTCTATCGACAACTTCGGCTAACCTTAGAAGTCCTCAGCGAGTTTCGTCAACGGAAGTTGGTTTTAGAAATGGTCGAAGCCGATCCGTCGTGGGCGTCGCACGTCTCCGCCGTCGCGGCGCTCGACGAGCCGACCCGGCGGCGGCTGTACGACTTCGTGGTGCGCAGCCCCTCCCCGGTGAGCCGGGACGAGGCCGCCGAGGCGGTCGGGATCCCGCGCACGACGGTCGCGTTCCACCTCGACCGGCTGGTCTCCGAAGGGCTGCTGGAGGTCGTCCACGAGCGCCGCACCGGGCGCAGCGGACCCGGCGCCGGACGACCGGCCAAGCTGTACCGGCGCTCGGCGGAGCAGATCGCGGTCTCCCTGCCCGACCGGCGCTACGAGCTGGCCGCGCTGCTGCTCGCCGACGCCCTCTCCGAGGCCGACACGTCCGGCGAAGCACCGGGCACCGTGCTGCGCCGACGCGCCCGCGACCTCGGCCGGGAACTGGGCCGCGACGTGGGCCGGACCAGCCGGGACGCCGACGACGGTCGGCTCGCCGCGCTGCGGGCGCTGGAGAGCTTCGGGTTCGAGCCCCGCGCGTCCGGCGCCTCGGTCGTCCTGGGCAACTGCCCGTTCCACACGCTCGCCCGGCAGCACACCGAGCTCGTGTGCGGCATGAACCTGTGCCTGCTGGACGGGCTGCTCGACGGCCTCGCCGCCGGCGAC
>NZ_JBFAAX010000185.1:8277-10622 GCF_040639995.1 Actinosynnema sp. NPDC023658
CCGGCGACCTGACCGCCCACCTCGCACCGGAGCCCGACCGGTGCTGCGTCCGCCTGGACCCGGCCGCGGGGTGAACCCCCGGCGGGTCGTCGCCCAGCGCCCGACCGCGGCGTCCGCCGGGTGCGACGAGTCCGGCGACGACCTCGCCACGGAGGCCACCCACGACGCCGCCGTCACCCGCACGAGTGGCAGGCAGCCGCGCCGCGGGCGAGCATGGCGACCGTGACCGATTCCTTCCCCGTGGCCGTCGAATCCGAGGACGACTACTACGCGCAGGCCGAACAGCTCGGAGCGGCGAGGGACCACGCCGACCGCGTCCTGCACGGAGCCGTCCGCGACGGCGGTCGGGGTGAGTCCGACAACCCGTACCGGCTCGCCTACCTCCAGCTCGTCGCGGAGCTGAACGAGAACCCGAAGTGAGCCCGGCGAGCCGGTGGCGGCGTCACGGGCGCAGCAGGGCCTTGATGGCGCGGCGCTCGTCCATGGCCCGGTAGCCCTCGGCGGCCTCGTCGAGCGGCAGGGTGAGGTCGAAGACCTTGCCGGGGTCGATCCGCCGGTCGACGATCAGGTCGATCAGCTCGGGCAGGAAGCGGCGCACGGGCGCGGGGCCGCCGTGCAGGTGCACGTGCGAGAAGAACAGCTCCAGGCCGGGCAGCGCGACGTCGTGCGCGACGCCGACGAAGCCGACGTGCCCGCCGGGTCGGGTGGAGCGGATGGCCTGCATCATCGACTCCTGGGTGCCGACCGCCTCGATGACCGAGTGCGCGCCCAGGCCGTCGGTCAGGTCCTTGACCCTGGCCACGCCCTCCTCGCCGCGCTCGGTGACGACGTCGGTGGCCCCGTAGTCCAGGGCGAGCTCCTGGCGCGACTCGTGCCGGCTCATCGCGATGATCCGCTCGGCGCCGAGCTCCCGGGCCGCGAGGACGCCGAGCAGGCCGACCGCGCCGTCACCCACCACGGCGACCGCCTTGCCGGGACCGACCTCGGCGGCCACCGCGGCGAACCAGCCCGTGCCGAGCACGTCCGAGGCCGCCAGCAGCGACGGGACCAGGTCGTCGGAGGGCATCCCGGGGGTGGCCACGAGCGTGCCGTCGGCCAGCGGCACCCGCAGCAGCTCCGCCTGCGACCCGAGACCGCCCACGGGCACCCGGTGGACGCAGGACGACTGGTAGCCGGCCCGGCAGATCTCGCAGGTGTTGTCGGAGGCGAAGAACGAGCCGACCACGAACTGACCCGGTCGCACGGTCCGGACCTCGCCGCCGACCTCCTCGACCACGCCGACGTACTCGTGCCCCATCGGGGACGGCCCCCGGACCTCCTCGATCCCCCGGTACGGCCACAGGTCGGAGCCGCAGACGCAGGTCGCGGCCAGCCGGATCACCGCGTCGGTGGGCGCGACGATCCGCGGGTCCTCCCGCTCCTCCACCCGGACGTCACCGGGGGCGTGCAGCACAACGCCACGCATGTCGTTCTCCTTCGACTCCGTCCGGCACAGCCCGCCGACCTCGTCCGGGACTGCCCGCGCGGTGCGGTCGGAACCCTCCTCCGGAGCGTTCCCCGACGGGTTCCACCTGAACGTGTGGTCACGCGGTCGTCCGGAGCAGGAGCCTCCAGGTGGCCGGTGGAATTCCCGGAACTAAGTTGGTGATCCCTGTCGAGGAACCCTGACCGGCTCCGCTCACCGGGTGGAGGGCCGCGGCGGACGCGGCCCGCGACGCCAGGAGGCACCACCATGCCGAAGTACCTGCTCCTCAAGCACTACCGCGGCGGCCCTGAGCAGCACCACCCCGTGCCCCCGATGGACCAGTGGGCCCCCGAGGACGTCGAGGCGCACCTCGCCTTCCTCAAGCACGTCAGCGAGCTGCTGGAGCAGAACGGCGAGTACGTCGACGCGCAGGCGCTGACGCCGGCCCGCAGCTGGGTGCGCTACGGCGGCCCGGACGCCGCGCCCGTCACCACCGACGGCCCGCTGCCCGAGACCAGCGACCTCGTCGCCGGCTGGTACATGATCGACGTCGAGTCGCACGAGCGGGCGGTCGAGCTGGCGGCCTACGTCTCCTCCGAGCCCGGTCCCGGCGGTGAGCCGATGTACGAGTGGATCGAGGTCCGGCAGGTCATGTCGGAGCTGCCCGAGGACACCGATCCGTCGTGACCGGCCGACCGACGCGGGTGGACGGGGGCGCGTTGCGTGCCCTCGTCCCCCGGGTCCTCGCGGGGCTCGTGCGGCGGGGTGAGGACTTCGACACCGCCGAGGACGCGTTGCAGGAGGCGCTGCTCGAAGCGCTGCGGGTGTGGCCCGAGCACCCGCCGCAGGACCCGCGCGCGTGGCTGGCGACGGTCGCGAC
>NZ_JBFAAX010000186.1:0-10559 GCF_040639995.1 Actinosynnema sp. NPDC023658
GGGGCAGTTGGTGGTTACCGCGGGGGGGTTGGGTTGTTCCCCGAGTTGGGCCGGGGGGGGGGGGTGGGGGCCCCCCCAGGGCCCGCCCAAATAAAAAACTGTCTTCAGTTTTTTTATGGGGCCCGGAACACTGGGCCCGTGGCCACCGACACCGGGCAGCGGGAGAGCAGGCGCCAGGCCGACCGCAGCCGCGAGACCCGGCGCAAGCTCATGGAGGCGACCGTCGAGTGCCTGGTCGAACGCGGCTGGGCGGGCACGACGACGACGGTCGTGGCCGAGCGCGCGGGCGTGTCGCGCGGCGCCCAGCTGCACCACTTCCGCACCCGCGGCGAACTGGTCGCCGCCGCGGTCGAGCACCTGGGCGCGGAGAGCGTCCTCGACCTCAAAGAGCGCGCCGAGCAGGTGCACGGCAGCACGCCGGGTGGCCGGATCACCGCGGTGGTCGAGCTGATCGCGGACTTCTACGCCAGCGACCTGTTCACCGCCGCCCTCGAACTGTGGGTCGCCGCGCGGACCGACCCGGACCTCAAGACCGTGGTGGTGCCGCTGGAGGCCCGCCTGGGCCGGGAGACGCACCGCCTGGCCGTCGCGCTGCTGGACGCCGACGAGAGCAAGCCGGGCGTCCGCGAGGCCGTGCAGATCACCCTCGACCTGGTGCGCGGCCTCGCCCTGGCCAACCAGCTCACCGACGACGGCAAGCGGCGCAAGCGGATCATCGGGCACTGGGCGCGGATGCTGGAGGAATCGCTGTGATCACCGAACTCCTGGACGACCTGCGCGCGGAGAGCCGGGTGCTGGACGACCTGGTCGCGCCGCTGCCCGACTGGGCGGTCCCCACGCCCGCCGAGGGCTGGACGATCGCCAACCAGATCAGCCACCTGCGCTGGACCGACCGCCTGGCCGCGCTGGCCGCCCGCGACCCCGGTGCGTTCACCGAGGCGTTGCGGGGGGCCAGGCCGGACATGGTGGACGAGGGCGCACGCGAGCCGGTCACCCTGGCGCAGTGGCGGGCGAGCCGCGCCGAGCTGGCCGAAGCCCTCACCGCGCTGCCGCCGGGCGTGAAGGTGCCGTGGTTCGGGCCGCCGATGAGCGCGGTGTCGATGGCCACCGCCCGGCTGATGGAGACGTGGGCGCACGGCCAGGACGTCGCCGACGCGCTCGGCGTGACCCGCGAGCCCACCCACCGGCTCAAGCACGTCGCGCACCTCGCCGTCCGCACGTTCGGCTGGTCGTTCGCGGTCAACGGGCTGGAGGCGCCGCAGGTGCCGGTCCGCGTCGAGCTGGTCGGGCCGGACGGCGAGCGGTGGGCGTGGGGTCCGGAGGACGCGGAGGACCGGGTCTCCGGGCCCGCGCTGGACTTCTGCCTGCTGGCCACCCAGCGGCGGCACCGCGACGACCTGGCGGTCACGGCGGTCGGCCCCGCGGCGACCGCCTGGCTGCCCCTCGCGCAGGCGTTCGCCGGTCCGCCCGGCCCGGGTCGCGGGCAGGGTCGGCCGTGATCCGCATCGGCAACGCCTCCGGCTTCTACGGCGACCGGTTCTCCGCCGTCCGCGAGATGCTGACCGGCGGCGACCTCGACGTGCTCACCGGCGACTACCTGGCCGAGCTGACCATGCTCATCCTGGGCCGCGACCGGGCGAAGGACGCGAGCCTCGGCTACGCGCGCACGTTCCTGCGCCAGCTGGAGGAGAACCTGGCCGACGCGCTGGCGCGCGGCGTGAAGATCGTCTCCAACGCGGGCGGGCTGAACCCGGAGGGCCTGGCGGAGGCGATCGACCGGCTCGGCCTCGGCGCGAAGGTCGCCTGCGTGACCGGTGACGACGTGCGCGACCGGTTCCCCGAGGCGTTGACCGCGAACGCCTACCTCGGCGCGTGGGGCATCGCGGAGTGCCTGAACGCCGGGGCGGACGTCGTGGTCACCGGCCGCGTCACCGACGCGTCGCTGGTCGTCGGGCCGGCCGCCGCGCACTTCGGCTGGGGACGGGAGGACTGGGACGCGCTGGCCGGCGCGACGGTCGCCGGGCACGTGCTGGAGTGCGGCACGCAGGCCACCGGCGGCAACTACTCGTTCTTCACCTCGATCGACGCCACCAGGCCGGGTTTCCCGATCGCGGAGGTCGAGGCCGACGGCTCGTCGGTCATCACCAAGCACGACGGCACGGGCGGCGCGGTCACCGTCGACACCGTCACCGCGCAGCTGCTCTACGAGATCGGACCGCCCGCCTACCCCGGCCCGGACGTGGTCAGCCACTTCGACACGATCCGGCTCGACCCCCACGAGCGGGGCGTGCGGATCTCGGGGGTGAAGGGCTCGCCGCCGCCGGACACGCTGAAGGTCTGCCTCAACACCCTGGGCGGGTTCCGCAACTCCGCCACGTTCGTGCTCACCGGGCTGGACGTCGAGGCCAAGGCCGACCTGGTCCGCCGCCAGCTCGACCAGGCCGTCGGTGACGACGGCCTGACGTGGTCGCTGGCCCGCACCGACCACCCCGACGCGGACACCGAGGAGACGGCGAGCGCGCTGCTGCACGTCACGATCAAGACCGCGGACCCCAAGCGGGCCAAGGCGTTCTCGCGTGCGGGCATCGAGCTGGCGCTGGCGTCCTACCCCGGCTTCCACGTCACCGCGCCGCCCGGCGACGGCACGCCGTTCGGCGTCTACCGGGCCGCCTACGTGCCGCGGTCGTCGGTGCGGCACCGGGCCGTGCTGCCCGGCGGGGAGGTGGTGGAGGTATGAGCGCCACCCCGGGAACGGGCGCGTCGCGTCGGGTCCCGCTGGGCACCATCGCCGGCGCGCGGTCGGGCGACAAGGGCGGTGACGCCAACCTCGGCGTGTGGGTGCGGACCGACGCCCGGTACGAGTGGCTGCGCGCGGAGCTCACCGTCGAGCGGCTCAAGGAGCTGCTGCCCGAGGCGGGCGAGGTCGACCGGTACGAGCTGCCGAACCTCAGGGCGCTGAACTTCGTGCTGCACGGCCTGCTCGGCGACGGCGTGGCCTCCTCCACCCGCTTCGACCCGCAGGCCAAGGCGTTGGGTGAGTGGCTGCGCTCCCGGCACGTCGACGTCCCGGAGGAGCTGCTGTGACCACCACGTCCGAGCTGTTCGAGACGCCCGAGCGCCGCGACCTGCGCGCCACCGTGCGGCGGTTCACCGAGCGGGAGGTCGTGCCGCACCTGGCGGACTGGGAGCGGGCGGGCGAGCTGCCCCGGTCGCTGCACCGCGCGGCCGCGGGGATCGGGTTGCTGGCCATCGGGTTCCCCGAGGACGTCGGCGGCGCGGGCGACCTGCTCGACACCGTCGTGGTCACCGAGGAGCTGATCCAGGCGGGTGGCTCGTCGGGGCTCGTCGCCGGGCTGCTCACGCACGGCATCGCGGTGCCGCACATCGTCGACTCGGGGAACCGCGACCTGATCGACCGGTTCGTCCGGCCCGCGCTGGCGGGTGAGCTGATCGGGTCGCTCGCGATCACCGAACCGGGTGGCGGTTCGGACGTGGCGGCCCTGCGCACCACCGCGCATCGCGACGGCGACTCCTACGTGGTGAACGGGACGAAGACGTTCATCACCTCGGGCGACCGGGCGGACTTCGTCACCACCGCCGTGCGCACCGGCGGTCCCGGGTACCAGGGCGTGAGCCTGCTGGTCGTCGAGAAGGGCACACCCGGTTTCGCGGTCGACCGCAGGCTGGAGAAGATGGGCTGGCACTGCTCGGACACCGCCGAGCTGTCCTTCGTGGACGCACGGGTGCCCGCGGCCAACCTCGTCGGCGCCGAGAACGCCGGGTTCGGGCTGATCATGCGGCAGTTCCAGGTCGAGCGGATCTCGTTGGCCGTGCAGGCGTACGCGACGGCGCAGCGCTGCCTGGACCTGGCGGTGGCCTACGCGCGGCAGCGCGAGACGTTCGGCAAGCCGCTCATCGCGCGCCAGGTCGTGAGCCACCGGCTGGTGGAGATGGCGCAACGCGTCGACGTCGTCCGCGCGTACGCGCGGGAGGTGGCGGTGAAGGTGTCGCAGGGGCAGGAAGTCGTCGCGCAGGTGTGCTTCGCGAAGAACGCGGCCGTGGAGGCGTGCTCGTTCGTCGTGGACGCGGCCGTCCAGCTGCACGGCGGCGCGGGCTACCTCCGCGACACCGAGGTCGAGCGGCACTACCGGGACGCGCGCATCCTCGGCATCGGGGGCGGCGCGACCGAGGTCATGGCGGAACTGGCGGCACGGCGATTGGGGTACACGGCATGACCACGTTGCGGACGGCGGTGGACGGCCGGTCGCCCGAGTACGCCGAGAACCGCGAGGCGCTGCTGGCCCGGCTCTCCGAGCTGGAGGCCGAGCAGGCGAAGGCGCTCGCGGGCGGCGGCGCCAAGTACACCGAGCGGCACCACCGGCGGGGCAAGCTGTTGGCCCGCGAGCGGATCGAGCTGCTGGTGGACCCCGACAGCCCGTTCCTGGAGCTGTCGCCGCTGGCCGCGTGGGGCACCGACTACCCGGTGGGCGCGAGCGTGGTCACCGGCATCGGCGTGGTCGAGGGCGTCGAGTGCGTTATCGTGGCCAACGACCCGACCGTGCGCGGCGGCGCGAGCAACCCGTGGACGTTGCGCAAGACGTTCCGCGCCAACGACATCGCGTTGCAGAACCGGCTGCCGCTGATCGGGCTGGTCGAGTCCGGCGGCGCGGACCTGCCGAGCCAGAGCGAGATCTTCATCCCCGGCGGGCGGGCGTTCCGCGACCTGACCAGGCTGTCGGCGGCCGGCATCCCCACGATCAGCACGGTGTTCGGCAACGCCACCGCGGGCGGCGCGTACGTGCCGGGCATGTCCGACTACGTGGTGATGATCAAGGAGCGCTCGAAGGTGTTCCTCGGTGGGCCGCCGCTGGTGAAGATGGCCACCGGCGAGGAGTCCGACGACGAGTCGCTGGGCGGCGCGCGGATGCACGGCACCACGTCCGGGCTGGCCGACTTCGTGGCCGAGGACGAGGTGGACGCGATCCGGTTGACCCGGCGCGTGGTCGCCCGCCTCAACCGGCGCAAGCTCGGGCCGCCGCCCAAGCCCTCGGAGCCGCCGCTGCACGACGAGGAGGACCTGCTCGGGCTCGTGCCGACGGACCTGCGCGTGCCGTTCGACCCGCGCGAGGTGATCGCCCGGATCGTGGACGGGTCGCGGTTCGACGAGTTCAAGCCCGGCTACGGCGGCAGCCTGGTGACGGGGTGGGCCGACCTGCACGGCTACCCGATCGGCGTGCTGGCCAACGCGCGGGGCGTGCTGTTCAGCGAGGAGGCGCAGAAGGCCACCCAGTTCATCCAGCTGGCCAACGCGAGCGACACGCCGCTGCTGTTCCTGCAGAACACGACCGGGTACATGGTCGGCGCGCAGTACGAGCAGGGCGGCATCATCAAGCACGGCGCGATGATGATCAACGCGGTGTCGAACAGCCGCGTGCCGCACCTGACGGTCGTCATGGGCGCGTCCTACGGCGCGGGCAACTACGGCATGTGCGGGCGGGCGTACGACCCGCGGTTCCTCTTCACCTGGCCGAACGCCAAGTCGGCGGTGATGGGGCCCAAGCAGTTGGCGGGCGTGCTGTCGATCGTGGCCCGGCAGGCCGCCACCGCGAAGGGCCAGGACTACGACGAGGAGCACGACGCGGCCATGCGGCAGATGGTGGAGGGCCAGATCGAGCAGCAGTCGGTGGCCGCCTTCCTGTCCGGGCGGCTCTACGACGACGGCGTGATCGACCCGCGCGACACCCGCACGGTGCTCGGGCTGTGCCTGTCGGCTATCCACAGTGGACCGGTGGGGGGCGCCGAGGGCTACGGCGTCTTCCGGATGTGAGGCCGTGATGATCCGCAAGTTGTTGATCGCCAACCGCGGCGAGATCGCCCGGCGGGTGATCCGGACGTGCCGCGAGGTCGGCGTGTCTCCGGTCGCGGTGTTCTCCGACCCCGACGCGCGCTCGCCGCACGTGCGGGAGGCCGACGCGGCGGTGCGGCTGCCCGGCGCGACCCCGGGCGAGACCTACCTGCGTGCCGACGCCCTGGTGGCCGCCGCGCTCGCCGCCGGCGCGGACGCGGTGCACCCCGGCTACGGGTTCCTGTCCGAGAACGCCTCCTTCGCCCGTGCCGTCCTCGACGCCGGGCTGACGTGGGTCGGCCCCGACCCCGAGGCCATCGAGGCGATGGGCTCGAAGGTCGCGGCGAAGAAGAGGATGGCCGCGGCGGGCGTGCCCGTGCTGCCGGAGCTCGACCCCGGGACGGCCACCGCGTTCCCCCTGCTGGTCAAGGCGTCCGCCGGCGGCGGCGGGCGGGGCATGCGGGTGGTGCGGTCCGCCGCCGAGCTGGCCGGGCAGGTGGCCGCCGCGCGCCGGGAGGCCGAGTCGGCGTTCGGTGACGGCACGGTGTTCTGCGAACCGCTGCTGGAGCACGCGCGGCACGTCGAGGTGCAGGTGCTGGCCGACGCGCACGGCACGGTGTGGGCGCTGGGCGAGCGGGAGTGCTCCGTCCAGCGCCGCCACCAGAAGATCATCGAGGAGACGCCGAGCCCGGCCGTGACGCCGCAGTCCCGCGCGCGGCTGTTCGACGCGGCGACGAAGGCCGCCCGCGCCATCGGGTACGTCGGCGCGGGCACGGTCGAGTTCCTGTTCACCGACGACGGCTCGTTCCACTTCCTCGAGGTCAACACGCGCCTCCAGGTCGAGCACCCGGTCACCGAGGAGGTGTTCGGCGTCGACCTGGTGGCCTGGCAGCTCGCCATCGCGGAGGGCGCCCGCCTGCCGGCCGAGCCGCCCGCGCCGAACGGCCACGCCGTCGAGGCCCGCCTGTACGCCGAGGACCCCGCGCACGACTGGCGGCCCGCGAGCGGCACCCTGCACCGGTTCGCCGTGCCGGACGGCGTGCGGGTGGACAGCGGTGTGGAGGACGGCAGCGAGGTGGGCGTGCACTACGACCCCATGCTGGCCAAGGTGATCGCCTGGGCGCCCACCCGGCACGCGGCGATCCGCAAGCTGGCCGCCGCCCTGGACCGCGCCGAGCTGCACGGCCTGGTCACCAACCGGGACCTGCTCGTCCGCACCCTGCGGCACCCTGAGTTCGGGGCGGGCAACACGCACACCGGCTTCCTCGACGCGCACGGCCTCACCACCCCGGAGCCGGTCGACGTGCGCCCCGCCGCGCTGGCCGCCGCCCTCGCACTGGCCGAGCGGCGCCGGTCGCGCCTGCCGCTGCCCGCGCTGCCGCTGGGCTGGCGCAACCTGCCGTCGCAGCCCCGGCGGGTCGTGTTCGGCCACGGCGACGACACCGTCGAGGTCGACTACCGGCACACCCGCGCGGGCGTGGAGACGAGCCTGGGGCTCGCGGTCGTCGACGCGTCGCCGGACGCGGTCACGCTCGAACGCGACGGCGTGCGCACCACGTACCCCGTCTCGGTGTACGGGGACCGGGTGGAGGTGGGTCCGGTGTCGTTGGAGCTGCGGCCCCGGTTCCCCGAGCCGCGGGCCGCGGTCACCGAGGGCGCGACCGTCGCGCCGATGCCCGGCACGGTGGTGCGGGTCGCGGTGGAGCCCGGTCAGCGCGTCGAAGCGGGCGAGGAGCTGCTGGTGCTGGAGGCGATGAAGATGGAGCACCGGGTCCTGGCGGCCACCGGCGGCGAGGTCGCGGAAGTGCTCGTGCGGGCAGGTCGGCAGGTCGACGCGGGCGACGTGCTCGCGGTGGTGACCGAGGACCCGATCACCGGGTCCGGGAGGACGGGGGAGAAGTGACGATCAACTTCACCGAGAGCGAGGAGCGGCGGGCGCTGCGCCGGGCCGTCGCGGACCTCGCCGGCAAGTACGGCCACGAGTACTTCACCGCCAAGGCCCGGGCGGGGGAGAAGACCGACGAGCTGTGGGCCGAGGCGGGCGCGCTCGGCTACCTCGGCGTGGCCGTGCCCGAGGAGTACGGCGGCGGTGGCGGCGGCATCGGGGACCTGGCCGCCGTGTGCGAGGAGCTGGCCCGGGCCGGCTGCCCGCTGCTGCTGACCGTCGTCTCGCCCGCCATCTGCGCCACGATCATCTCCCGCTTCGGCACGGCCGCGCAGAAGCGGCGGTGGTTGCCCGGGTTCGCCGACGGCACCACCAAGATGGCCTTCGCCATCACCGAGTCCGACGCGGGCTCCAACTCCCACAAGCTCGCCACCACCATCCACCGCGACGGCGACGAGTGGGTCCTCGGCGGCGGCAAGTCGTTCATCTCCGGGGTGGACGAGGTCGACCACGTGCTCGTGGTCGCCCGCCACGTGGACGCCACCGGTCAGCGGCTGCTCCCCTCCCTGATGATCGTGCCGACGGACGCCCCCGGCTTCACCCGCCAGCACATCCCGATGGAGGTCGTGTCGCCCGAGAAGCAGTTCACCTGCTTCTTCGACGACGTGCGCCTGCCGCTGGACGCGCTGGTCGGGTCCGAGGACGCCGGTCTGGCCCAGCTGTTCGCCGGGCTCAACCCCGAGCGGATCATGGCGGCGTCCTTCGCCACCGGCATGGCCCGCCGCGCACTCGACCAGGCGAGCGAGTACGCCCGCACCAGGACCGTCTGGGACACGCCCATCGGCGCGCACCAGGGCATCGCGCACCCGCTGGCGCAGTGCGCGATCCAGGTCGAGCTGGCGAGGCTGATGACCCAGAAGGCCGCGGCTCTCTACGACGCTGGGGAGGACCGGGCTGCTGGTGAGGCGGCCAACATGGCCAAGTACGCGGCGGGGGAGGCGGTGGCGGGGGCGGTGGACCAGGCCATCCAGGTCCACGGTGGCAACGGGCTGTCGTCCGAGTACGGACTCGGCGCCATGCTGGCCGCGTCCCGGTTGTCCCGCATCGCCCCGGTCAGCCGGGAAATGATCCTGAACTTCGTGGCGCAGCACACGTTGAGGTTGCCGCGCTCCTATTGAGTCAGGCCCATTCCCAGCGCAAGCCGACCACGCCGGGACCGAAGTCGAGCGCGACCGCGTACGCGTAGCCCCAGGTGTCCACCGGGGTCTCGCGTACGTCGGTTGGTTGCCCACCGGTCAAACCGGTCGTGAATTGTTCACAACGCGCGGGCCGGCACCGCGAGTCGTACCGGACCTCCAGGACGTACTCGCGGACCGGGTGGCGGAAGCGCCGCGAGTGCGTGTTGTCGAACGTCGGGTGGTGCGGCGCCACGTGGATCAGCTCGTACTCGACGGCGGTGCGTTCGCCCCGCCGCAGGGGGCGGTCCAGCAGCAGTTCGGCGACCATCAGGCCGTTGCGCGGGTCGGCGGACACCCGCCCCAGTCGGCACGACCGCAGCGTGCCGATCACCGGCAGCGGGTCGCCGGGCAGCCGGGTGTCGTAGCCGAGCAGCACCCGGTCGACGCCCGAGCGCTCGGCGCGCAGCACCTGCCGCGAGCGCACCCGGCGGGTGCTGCCGTCCATCGCGAGCTCCACCTGGTCGCGCAGGCTGAGCCGGGTGAGGTCCTGGTCGGTGCTGGTGTCGACGTCGGCCAGCAGCTCCGCGATGGTCGCGTAGTCGCTCTCCCCGACCCAGCCCTCCGGGCCGGACACGCGGGAGCGGGGCCGGGCCTTGCCGCGCGGTCGAGGCGGTCCGAGCAGCGAGCTCAACCCGCCGGGACCGACGTCGAGGATCTCCTCCAGGTGGCCGACGGCGGTGAGCGAGTCCGGTCGTTCCGGCCGCCTGCGACCGGACTGCCAGTAGCTCAGCGCGGCGATGCTGACCGCCACGCCCCGCCCCCGCAGCTTGTGCTGGATGCGTTCCAGGCTGAGCCCTTTGGCGCGGATCGCCGCGCGCAATGCGTCCGCGAAGGGGTCGGCCCCCGCGTCGATCCGTCGGGGATCGCGCGTCCGCGATTCCGGTCCGACGACTGGCGTAGGCATCTTCACTCCGTTCTCCCAGGGACAAGGCGAGCGACGTTATCGTGCGAAATCGCCGGCGCGGTACAGCCGATCGGGTTTCCCGTGCTGAATTTAACCGAATCGGACGTCAAATCCCCGTCCGCTGTGGAATGTTTGAATTCTCATTAACAGCGGTGCTGTGAAGATCCCGGAGGCGGGCGATCGTCGCACCGCGCTCGGTCGAATGGTCGCCGGCCGGCGCGCGAGCGGCCCACGGCCACCTGTTTTCCGGGTGACGTGGGGCACACCGCAGTCGACCACGGGTGTCGAACAGCGTCTCGAACGGTAGCGGAGGCCGTTCTCCGCCACCAGGTCGCAAACCCCTATGCCCAAGGTCACCTTGACCGCCGCGGAAACCGGATCCACGTCGTGTCCGCGCTGGTGGGGTCCACCGTGCGGGCGGCCGCGGGTGGTGTCGTCCCGGTTGGTGGACGGACACATCGGCGGTGGATGCATAGTTACCCCGAAGAAGTTCTCCGCAACGGCGCGGAGAAGGCCGCTTCTTGTTTCGCCGGCGCGTCCGACCGTATTTTCTCCACAGCGTTGAATGGGCGTTCAATCACGTTGTCGCGGAAGCCGCGCCGCCGGGTCGTCGCACCCGCGCCGCCGGACCGCCCGACGCGGGCCGCCGAGCCGCCGGAGCCGCGCCGCCGGACTCCCGAAGCCGGA
>NZ_JBFAAX010000187.1:0-10523 GCF_040639995.1 Actinosynnema sp. NPDC023658
TGGGCGGCTTCCTGATGAAGGCGGGCACGCCGGACGGCGTCCAGTCGTAGAAGTCGTCCAGCCCGTACGTGTGACCGATCTCGTGCAGCAGGATGTGCACGTTCGGTGAGCCGAGGTTGTCGACGAAGTACTCGCTGCCGATCCGCTGGCCCCAGTCACCGCCCGCGCCGCCGCCCATGCCCGCGGTCAGCCACAGCGACTGGTCGTAGTGCCTGGCCACCCCGCCGGGGCAGTTGCGGTACTGGCCGTCGCGGACGAAGAACCGGCCGCACGGCTCGGCGCACTGCGGCGCGTTCTCCCGGATGTTGTTGACGTAGATGTCGACCGAGTTGTCGGTCCACTGCAACGTGCCGCGGCCCCGCACGGCCCAGCCGACGACCTTGACCGGCACCTGGGCGTAGGGCCAGTTGTTGTGGCCCACCATGAGGTCGGTCCACTTGCGGTACTGCTCCGCGAGCTTGGCGTGGATGCGGTCCCGCAGGGAGGCGCTCACCGGCGCCGACGAGTCCCACCTCACGCAGAAGTTCAGGTAGCCGCCGTTGGCGAAGACCTGGTCCCAGCCGTAGTTGCGGAACCCGTACAGGTCGCCGTAGGTGCTCTCCTGGTGCGACCACACCTGGTTCAGCGGGGTGACCAGGGTGGACGGTGGGCTCCAGGTGGCCGGGTTGGCGGTGATCGTGACGTCGTGCGCCTGCTCGGCCCGGGCGACGCCCGCACCGCTGAGGGCCAGGGCCAGTGCCAGGACGCCGAGTGACGTTCTCAACCAGGATCGCGACACTGCGATCCTCCTTCCGGTTGCCGGATCGGGTTCAGCCCTTCACAGCTCCTGAGGTGAACCCGCGGACGTAACTGCGTTGCATGGCGGCGAAGAGCACGAGGCAGGGCACTGCCATGAACACCACCCCCGCTTCGAGCGCGGCGTAGTCGATCGACCCGTGGCTCGCGGTCCGCATGTTGACCACGGCAAGGGTGGTGGTGAACCGGTCGGTCGAGTTGAGCAGGATCAGCGGCGCGAAGAACTCGCTCCACGAGGTCAGGAACGCGAACAGCCCCACGGTGACCAGGCCTGGCCGCACCGCGGGCAGCATGATCCGCACGAGCGTGCCCGCGCTGGTGCAGCCGTCGACCCGGGCCGACTCCTCCAGCTCCAGCGGCACGGCCTCGAACGAGTTGCGCATCATGAACACCGAGAACGGCAGCTGGAACGTGATGAGCACCAGGCTCAGGCCGACCAGCGAGTCCTCCAGCCCCAACCAGCCCAGCAGCACGTACAGGGCGATGAGGATCGTCGCGTACGGCACCATCAGGATCGCCAGCGTGAGCAGGAACAGCACGTCGCGGCCGGGGAAGCGGAACCGGCCGAACGCGTAGCCGCCCAGCGTGGCCACGACCAGCGTGCCGCCGACCGTCAGCGCGCTGACCGCCACGCTGTTGAGCACGTGCCGCAGGCCGACGCCGTCGGCCGAGGTGAACAGCCGGTCGTAGTTCTCCAGGCCGAAACCGGTGTCCGTGCGCACCGACGCGAACGCGCTCCACACCAGCGGGAACAGGAACAGGATCGCCAGCGCCGTGCCGGTGACGTAATAACCCCAACGGCTGCCCGCGCCACCCCTGACCGCCGACGCCGGCCTCACGACGACCTCCGACGCAGCACGCGGAACTGGATGGCGTTGAACACGACCAGCACCACCAGCAGCACCACCGAGATGCCCGCGGCCGAGCCCAGGTCGAGCCGGACGAACGCCTCCCGGTAGATCACCATCACCAGCGACGTGGTGCTGTTGTCCGGTCCGCCGCGGGTGAGGATCCAGAACTGGTCGAACGCCAGCAGCGAGCCGGTCGTCATCAGCGTCAGCACCAGCGCGATCGTCGGCCGCATCAGCGGCACCGTGATGCGCCGGAACGTCTGCCACCGGTTCGCGCCGTCCACCCGCGCGGCCTCGTAGACGTCCGGCGGGATGGCGTGCAGCCCGGTCAGCAGGATCAGCATGGTGAACCCGGCGAACCGCCACAGCACCAGCAGCACCGCGGACCCCAGCGCGGAGTCGGGGCTGCCGCTGGTCCACGACACGTACCCGTCGACGAGCCCCAGCCACGCCAGCAGGTCCGTCACCGGCCCGATCTCGTCGCTGAGCAGGCCGAGGAACAGCAGCGAGGCGCTGGCGAAGCCGACCGCCGTCGGCAGGAAGAACGCGGTGCGGAAGAAGCCGACGCCGGGACGCCGGTGCTGCACCAGCAGGGCGAGCCCGAACGAGACCACGAACAGCAGCACGGTGATGATCACCGTGTACTCGACGGTGAACCAGGCCGCCGAGCGCAGCAGCTCGTCGTCGGCGATGCCGCTGTAGTTGGCCGGCGCGTTGAACTTCGCCCTGCCCAGCAGCGGCCAGCGGTGCAGGGACATCCACACCACCAGGGCCAGCGGCACCAGGAAGAACAGCCCCACCATGACGGCCGTCGGCGCGGCGTACGCGGCACCCACCAGGGCGCGCAGCCGACGTCCGCGGCGACCGGTGCTCCGCGCGGTGCCCCGGCGCGGCGCGGGGGTGCGCGCGCTCGGGCGTGACGTCGTTGTCGTGGACATCCGAGCCTCCGGTGGCCGCTCAGCCCTGCTGGAGCGACTTGGTGATGGCGGTGTTGCCGTCGGCCAACGCCGTGCCCGCGTCACCGAACAGCGCTCCGCGGACGGTCTGCAGCCACGGGCTCTGCGGGTCGTTGAACGAGACGTTGAAGTTGCGCGCGTACGGCGTGCGGCCCTTGGCCACCAGGCCGTTGATCAGCACCGTGCGCGGGTCGGCCGCGGAGTACTCGTTGTCCGCCAGGTCGGTGCGGGTCGGCACGCCCTTGTCCTTGGCGACGACCTCCACCTGGGCCTCGTCGGACGTGGTCCAGGACAGGAAGTCCCACGCCTGCTCGACGTGCTGCGTGGTGGCGCCGATGCCGAGCGCGTCACCGCCGACGAACGTGGACTCGCCGCCGGTCAACCCGCTGATCGGGGCCACGCCCAGCTTCAGGCCCTTCTCCTCCAGCGCGCCCAGCCACACCGACGGCGCGGGAGCGATGCCGACGTTGCCGCTCTGCAGCGCGCCCAGCCACGTCGGCCCGGCCTCGTCCTTGGACGCGGGCGCGGCCACGCCGTCCTCGTACAGCGAGCGGTACAGCGCGAACACGTCGGTCATCTCCGGCGAGTCGACCCGCGCCTCCTCGCCCTCTTGGTCGAGCACGTCGCCGTTCGCCGCCCACACCGACGGCCACAGGGTGAACTCGACGCAGCCGCCGCAGTTGCCGCCGAAGTACGTGCCGTGGACGTCACCGCCCAGCCGGTCCACCTCGCGGGCCTGGTCGGCGAACTCGCGCAGGGTGCGCGGCGGCCGCTCCGGGTCCAGCCCGGCCTTCGCGTAGAGGTCCTTGTTGTACAGCAGCACGGACAGGTCGATCGTGTGCGGCAGCGCGTAGTTCGCGCCCTCCCACGTGCCCGCCTTCAAGTGCGACGGCGCGAGCCGGTCCTTCACCGCCAACGCGTCCAGCCGGTCGGTGACGTCGGTCCACAGCCCCTGCGACGCGTACTGGGGCGCGAACACCACGTCGGCCGCGAACAGGTCGGGCAGCGACTTCGCGCCCGCCGCCGACGCGAGCTTCGCCGGGTACTCCTCGTTCGGGTACGCCGTCACCTCCACCTTGTTGCGGTGGGTGGCGTTGTAGGCGTCGGCGTAGGCCTTGGACACCGACTCGGTCGCGGCGCGGGTCCACATCGTCAGCACCGCGCCGTCGTCCGCGCCCGCGGCGCTCTCCGGCTCCTCACCGCCGCAGGCCGCCAGCACCAGCACACCCGCCGCGATGGCGGAGGCAACACGAAGACCTCTGGTAGTCACCGGTCTCTCCTTTGAGCACGGTCGGGTGGATCAGGTGGTGGGCAGCCAGACCCGCATGGTCGACGGGCCGCCGCGGGCCCAGCGGTGGTACGGCACGAGGCGCAGCGCGGTGGTGGCGCGGCTGTTCGGCGTTCTCCGCTCGGGCGGGCCGTAGGGCCACGAGTCCGGACCGGGCGCGTCGAACCGGGCGCGGACCTCGACGCCGTCCGCCGCGTCGACCGGCGGCACGGTGTCGTCCACGCGCAGGGTGTCGAGGTCGACGGCGTCCTCCCCGACCGCCTCGGCGCAGTACACGAGCGGTCCGCGTTCCACGGCCACGCAGCCGCGGGTGGCGTCGATCCGCGGGTCGGGCGCGGTGAAGCGGGGCCGCGTGGGCAGCTCCAGCCGGATCTCCTCGTCGACGGCGAACGCCCGGTAGACCACGATGTCCCCCACCGGCACCTGACGTCGTCCGTGCGTGGTGACCAGCTGCGCGCCCACCGCCCACTGCGGCACGCGCAGGGTGATCGACCAGGGCTGGTCGTCGGTCTTGGTCACCCGCACGGTCACCGTGCCGTCCTCCGGCAGGCCCGAGCGCACCCGCAGCCCGACCTCGCGGCCGTCGACCAGGCGGGTGGAGACCTCGGAGTCCGCGTACTGGTGCAGCCGCAGCCCGGTGTCCTCGACCGTGACCAGGTAGCACGACAGGCCGGCCAGCAGGCGTGCCGCGTTCGGCAGGCAGCACGACACCTCGAACCACGGCGCCCTCGGCCCGCCGCCGAACCCCAGCTGCTCCTCGTCCTCCGACAGCGCCGCGGTCGGCGTGCGCTGGTGCAGGGTGTGGGCGTAGAAGAACGACCGGCCGTCGTCACCGATCGCGGTGGCGACGACGTTGTAGAGGATGCGCTCGATCACCTCGTCGTACCGGCCGTCACCGGTGGCCAGCAGAAGCCGCCAGGCCAGCATGATCGCGGCCACCCCGGCGCACGTCTCGGAGTACGCCCGGTCGGCCGGCAGCGCGAAGTCGTCGCCGAACGACTCGTCGGTGTGCCGCGAGCCCATGCCGCCGGTCAGGTAGGTGCGCCGCGCCAGCGCCCGGTCGAACTGGGCCGCGACGGTCCGCAGCAGCTCGTCGTCGCCCGTCTCGACCGCGACGTCGACCGCGGCCGCGGCCAGGTAGAGCGCGCGCACCGCGTGCCCGTGCAGCACGGTGGACTCCCGCACCGGCTCGTCGTCGCTGAAGTACGACCAGCCGAAGTGGTGGCGCGGCAGCGTGCGGTGCCCGCGGCGCTCGACGAACAGCGCGGCCTGGTCCAGGTAGCGCTGCTCGCCCGTGACGCGGGCCAGCTCCACCAGTCCCAGCTCGATCTCGGGGTGACCGCAGACGGCCGGCGTGCCGTCCGGCCCGAACGCCTCGCACACGTGGTCGGCGGCGCGGCGGGCCACCGCCAGCAGCGGGTCCGCGTCACCCCCGCCGGTGCGGGCGCGGGCGACGGCCGCCTGGAGCAGGTGCCCGGTGCAGTACAGCTCGTGGCCCCACAGCAGGTCGCTGTACCGGTCGGGCTGTCCCGGCCGGCCGAAGGCGGTGTGCAGGTAGCCGTCCGGCGCCTGGGCCGCGGCGATCGCGCTCGTCAGCTCCGCGATCTGCGCTCGCAGGGCGTCCGGCGCCGCGGCGCCGCGCCCGACCTCCCAGGACATCGCCTCCAGCAGCTTGTAGACCTCGGAGTCGGTGAACTCCCGGCCGCGGCGGTGGGCCGGGGTGGCGTCGGACCCGGTGAAGTTCCCGGTCCAGCCCAGCTTGTCCATCCACGACCGGGCGTGCGGGAGGGACGCGGTGGCGTTGAGGTCCTGGCGGGTCCGCCAGAAACCGCCGGTGATCCGCACCTCGTCCTGGCCCAGCGGGCGCAGCTTCCCCCGCGAGGGCACGACGGGACGTCCCCCGACGGCGGTGGTGTCCGGCGACGTCACTGTCATCCCAACCTCCGCGCTGCCCGTTGCCCGTTCGGCGTCCGAAACAGCACTGTGGCAGCCGAAAACCTTTTCGGCAATCGTCCTTGTGGCCCTCGGCCACCGTCCTCCACGATGGCGTTTCACGGTTCTGAAGAGCGCCTACAATCGATTCGGCGTTCGACAAACGTTTCGAAAGGCTTTCGATGGGCAGACGGCGGTCCGACGCGGTGACCCTCAGCGACGTGGCGCGGCTGGCCGGCGTCTCGATCTCCACCGCGTCCAAGGCCATCAACGCCCGGGACGAGGTCGCGCCCGCCACCCGCGACCGCGTGCTGCGGGCCGCCGCCGAGTTGTCGTTCCAGCCCAACGCCTTGGCCCGGGGCCTGATCTCGGGCCGGACGCGCACCGTCGGGCTGCTCACCGACGAGCTCGGCGGCCGGTTCGCCATCCCGATCCTGCTGGGCGTGGAGAACGCGCTGGCCAACGAGCAGATGTCGGTGCTGCTGTGCGACGCGCGCGGTGACGCGATCCGGCGCAGGCACTACATCAGCACGTTGCTGGCCAGGCAGGTCGACGGGTTCATCATCCTGGGCGACGACAACGACGTCCGGCAGTCGCTGACCCGGGACATCCCGGTGCCGGTCGTCTACGTCTACTGCGAGTCCAGCGACCCGGCCGACCTGTCGGTGATCGCGGACGACGAGGGCGGCGCGCGGCTCGCCGTGGAGCACCTGGTGTCGTTGCGGCGCAAGCGGATCGGCCACATCACCGGCCCGCAGACCTACCGCGCGGCCCGGGACCGGGTCACCGCGCTGCACCGCGTGCTGGCCGAGCACGGGCTGGGCCTCGCGGGCGGTGCGCCGCTGTACGGCGAGTGGTCGCAGCGCTGGGGCCGGCACGCGGCGCGCGTGCTGCTGGCCACCGACCCGGACGTCGACGCGGTGTTCTGCGGCAACGACCAGATCGCGACCGGCGTCGCGGACACCCTGTCCCGCCTGGGCAAGCGGATCCCGGAGGACGTGGCGATCGTCGGCTACGACAACTGGGAGGACTTCGCCGCCGACTGCCGTCCCCCGCTGACCACCGTGGACCTCGACCTGGAGCGGATGGGCACCACCGCGGCCCGCTACCTGTTCGACGCCCTGGACGGCCGCCGCCCGTCCGGCGTCATCCGCCACCCCTGCCGCCTCGTCGTGCGCGAGTCCACCTCCCCCACCTGACCCACGCCCTCCTCCCGCGTGTCCTACCTCCAGACCGCGAGAGTCCTACGTTCACGTCGCGAGAGTCCTACGTTCAGAACACCCGAGTTGAACGCTCAGGTGCGGTCAGCAGGTGTCGGGCCCGTACCTCGGAGCGGGAACAGGCGTGTGGCCCGGGATCGCTCGATCCCGGGCCACATCGCTGTCCGGCGTCAGGAGACGACGGCGGGCCGCTTGTCCTCGGTGGACTCCAGCCGACCCGGCGCGGGGTGCGCGGCCGCCGTGCTCGCGAAACCGCGCAGCCGCAGGCTGTTCGACACCACGAAGACCGACGAGAACGCCATCGCCGCGCCCGCGATCATCGGGTTGAGCAGCCCGGCCGCCGCCAGCGGCAGCGCCGCGACGTTGTAGGCGAACGCCCAGAACAGGTTGCCCTTGATGGTGGCCAGCGTGCGCCGGGACAGCCTGATCGCGTCCGCCGCCGCACGCAGGTCGCCGCGCACGAGCGTCAGGTCGCTCGCCTCGATCGCCGCGTCGGTGCCGGTGCCCATGGCCAGGCCGAGGTCGGCCTTCGCCAGCGCCGCCGCGTCGTTCACGCCGTCACCGACCATCGCCACGACCCTGCCCTCCGCCTGGAGCCGGGCGACGACGTCGACCTTGTCCTCGGGCAGCACCTCCGCGATGACCTGGTCGATCCCGACCTCCGCCGCGACCGCGCGGGCCGCCGCCTCGTTGTCACCGGTCAGCAGCACCGGCGTCAACCCGAGGTCGCGGAGCTGCCGGACGGCCTCGACCGACGTCGGCTTGACCGTGTCCGCGACCACGAGCACCGCCCGCGCCGCGCCGTCCCAGCCGACCAGCACGGCCGTGCGGCCACGCCGTTCGGCGGCTTGCTTCGCCTCGGCCAGCGCGCCTTCCAGGTGGACGCCCCAGTCGGCCAGCAGCCGCTCGCGCCCGACGATCACCGCGTGCCCGTCGACCACGCCCTGCACGCCGAGGCCTTCGAGGTTGCGGAAGCCCTCGACGTCGGGCAGGTCACCGACCCGCTCCGCCGCGCCGACGGCGACGGCCCTGGCGATCGGGTGCTCCGAGGCGTGCTCCAACGCCCCGGCGACCCGCAGCGCCTCGTCCTCGTCGACGCCCTCCGCCACGTGCACGGAGACCAGGCTCATCCGCCCGGTGGTGACGGTGCCGGTCTTGTCCAGCACCACCGTGTCCACCCGTCGGGTCGACTCCAGCACCTCCGGGCCCTTGATCAGGATGCCGAGCTGCGCGCCACGACCGGTGCCGACCAGCAACGCCGTCGGCGTGGCCAGGCCCAACGCGCACGGGCAGGCGATGATCAGCACCGCGACCGCCGCCGTGAACGCGGCCGAGACGCCGCCGCCCGCGCCGAGCCAGAACGCCAGCGTGCCCACGGCCAGCGCGATCACGATCGGCACGAACACCGCGGAGATCCGGTCCGCCAGCCGCTGCGCCTCGGCCTTGCCGTTCTGGGCGTCCTCGACCAGCTTCGCCATCTGCGCGAGCTGCGTGTCCGACCCGACCCGGGTGGCCCGCACGACCAGCCGGCCGCCCGCGTTGACCGTCGCACCCACCACCGCGTCACCGGGACCGACCTCGACCGGCACGGACTCGCCGGTCAGCATGCTCGCGTCGACCGCCGAGCTGCCCTCGACCACCACGCCGTCGGTGGCGATCTTCTCGCCCGGCCGCACCACGAACCGGTCGCCCGCGACCAGCTCACCGACCGGGACGCGGACCTCCCGGCCGTCCCGCAGCACGGCGACGTCCTTCGCGCCCAGCTCCAGCAGCGCCCGCAGCGCCGCGCCGGCCCGCCGCTTGGACTGCGCCTCGAAGTAGCGGCCCGCCAGGATGAACGTCGTCACCCCGGCCGCCACCTCCAGGTAGATCGCGCCCGCGCCGTCCGCGCGGGAGATGGTCAGCTCGAACGGGTGCGTCATGCCGGGTGTGCCCGCGGTGCCGAACAGCAGCGCGTACAGCGACCAGGCGAACGCCGCGATCGTGCCCATCGAGATCAGCGTGTCCATGGTGGCCGCGCCGTGGCGCAGGTTCGTCCACGCGGCCCGGTGGAACGGCCACGCCCCCCACACCAGCACCGGCGCGGCCAGCGTCAGTGAGATCCACTGCCAGTAGGTGAACTGGAGCGCGGGCACCATCGCGAGCAGGACCACGGGCACGGACAGGACCGCCGAGACGACGAGCCGCTGCCGCAGGGCCGCCGTCGGGTCCTCCTCGGCCGCGGTCTCCGGCTGCTCGTGCTCGACGACGGGCAGCGCGGCCTGGTAGCCGGCGGCCTCGACCTGCTCGACCAGCGTCCGCGGGTCCACGTCCTCCGGGAACGTGACGCGGGCCTTCTCGGTGGCGTAGTTGACCGTCGCGGTCACGCCGTCGAGCTTGTTCAGCTTGCGTTCGATCCGCGCCGCGCAGGACGCGCAGGTCATGCCGGTGATCGCCAGTTCCACCTGCGTGTCAGCCATGGCCGTGACCCTCCTCGTCCTCGTGACCGCCGGCCGGGACGTCGGACGTCCCGACGGTGAACTCGGCCGTGCGCACGACGCCGGCGTGCCGGAAGTCCAGGAACAGCCGGTAGGTGCCCGCCGTCGGCACCTCGGCCACGAACGGGATCGTCGGACCGGCGGGCGTCCTGCCGTCACCGGGGGCGCCCTCGGGGTGCACGTGCAGGTAGGCCAGGTCGCCTCGGCGCAACGCCACGAGGTGCCCGTAGGCCGCCAGGTAGGGCTCCAGGTCGGTGACCGCGGCCCCGCCCTTCGTGACGGTCAGCCGCAGGGCGGAGGCCGTGCCCGGCACCAGGTCGCCGTCCAGGCGCACCTGGTAGCCGTCCACCTCGGCCACCCGGGACGGGGCGTGGGCGTGCGGTTCGAACGTGCCAGCGGCGTCGACGTCGACACCGAGCGTGGTCGCCTCGCCACCGGTGGGCTTGAAGTCGGCGAACACCCGGTAGGAGCCCGCCTCGGGGACGTCCAGCGGCACGGTCCACGTGCCGTCGGTCGCCATCTCGGGGTGGACGTGCCGGAAGTTCGCCGTGTCGCGGCGGACCGCGATGAGGTGCATCCGCTTGTCGTGCTCGACGTCGTAGGCGGTGACCGCCGTGCCGCCGGGCCCCAGGATCCGGAAGGAGAAGGTGTTGTTCCCCGTGGTCAGCGTCGTGTCGGTGGGCGCGAGGGTGTAACCGCCCCTGGACGACGCCAGCCCCGCGGGCTGGTCGGAGGCCCCCGCGACGGTGCCGCTGTGGTCGTCCCCGTGCCCGGTGCCCTCGGCGCCGGACGTGCCGTCGTGACCGCCCGGGGCGGCGTCGACGGTGAAGGGACCGACAGCGCTGCCGGCGGCCCAGGCGCCACCGGCGACCAGGGCGAGTGCCGCACCGTAGGCGGTGAGCTTCACTGCTGTGTTCATCGGTCAGTCCTCGAGACTGGTGGAGCCCGCCTCGCGGCGGGCTCCGGGTTCGGCCGCTGTGCTCGACCCGGCACCCACCGGTTAC
>NZ_JBFAAX010000188.1:0-10515 GCF_040639995.1 Actinosynnema sp. NPDC023658
CCCTGAGTTCAACGCTCACGGCGAACGGTGTTAGCCGCGAGCGTTGAACTCAGGGGTGACGAACGTAGGACTCTCGGCGCGTGAACGTAGGACTCTCGCGGTCGGGGTGGGGGGCGAGGTCGGCGCGGAACGTGGCAAGGTTGGCGCATGACCGTCACGGATGCCCTGTTCGCGCCCCTGTTCGCGGCGAACCCCGGCCGGCCCCTCATCACGCACTACGACGACGCGGCGGGCACGCGGGTGGAGCTGTCGCGGGCCACCGTCCGGAACTGGGCGGCCAAGACGGCGAACTGGCTGCGCGACGAGCACGACGTCGAGCCGGGTGACCCGGTGGCCGTGCTGCTGCCGGCGCACTGGCAGACGGCCGGCGTGCTGCTGGGCGCGTGGTGGTGCGGCGCGGCGGTGACGAACGACCCGGCGGGCGCGAAGGTGGCGGTCGTCGCACCCGGCGGCGAGGCGCCCGGAGCAGCGGTGACGGCCGTGGCCTCGTTGCACCCCATGGGTTTGGGCAGCGGCGCGGCAGTGGACTACAACGACGACGTGCGCCTGTTCGGTGACGACTTCATGCCGTGGGAACCGGTTCCCGGCGCCACGCCCGCGCTACTTCGCTCCACTGTGGACGAAGTGGTGGAGGAGGCGCACCAGCGGGCGACGACGTTGGGCATCACGTCGACGTCCCGCGTCCTGTCCACTGTGGAGTGGGCCATGCCGGACGGGCTGCTGAACGGTTTCCTGGCCGTGCTCGCGGGTGGCGGCTCGCTGGTGCAGTGCAGCAACGCCGCGCCGGACCTGCTGGCCACCCGTCGCGCCGGCGAGCAGACGACCCTGGACCTGGTCGGCTGAGCCCCCCGCACGACGAGCGGCTCGTCCCGCCGGACCGACCGCGCGTCCATTCGGCGGCAACGACCACCGATCGGGTTTGAGCACGACGCGTTGGGGTTAATGAGCGGGATGACCTTCATCGCGTGACCGTGAACCGGATCGGTGGCCATGCTCAGCTCGTACCTGGAGTCAGTCCGAACTGGCTTCGCCGCGTTCGTGGGCGTCGGTGCGCTCGTGCTGCTGCCGCTGATCGCCCTGCACTACTACCGGTTCGGCCGGGTCGAGCCCCGTCGTGCCGTGGTGCTGTACGGGCTGCTGGCGTACGGGCTGGTGGCGTTGGCGCTGATCTTCCTGCCGTTCCCCTCGGGGCCGGTGGACTGCGACGCCCGGATGCTGTCCACCACGCCGTTCCAGTGGGTCACGGACATGCGCAACAACCTGGCCTACCAGGGGCGGTCGGGTCCGCAGGCGATGGTGACGTCGACCGCGTTCATCCAGCAGGCGTTCAACGTGGCGCTGTTCGTGCCGCTGGGCGTGGTGCTGCGCAAGGCCTACGGCCGCGGTCCGCTGGCGGTGCTCGCGATCGGCCTCGGCGTCTCGCTCGCGGTGGAGGTCGTGCAGTACTCCGGCAACCTGGGCTTCTACCCGTGCCCGTACCGCATCGCGGACGTGGACGACCTGATCTCCAACACCGCCGGCTCCCTGCTGGGCTGGATGATCGCGCCGGTAGCGCTGGTCGTCCCGGCCGTGCCGCACCCGGACGCGTCGACCGCATCACCCGACTCGGTGACCGTCCCCCGCCGCCTGATGGGCCTGGCGGTGGACGTGATCATCCTGATCGTGGTCACCCACCTGATCTTCGACGACAACCGCTGGTGGGTGCTCGGCCTCGCCGTGGCGCTCCGCGTCGTCCTGCCGTCCGCGTCCGGCCGCACGCCCGGTGGGTGGCTCCTGCGGTACGAACGCCGCGACGCGGACGGCAGCCGGGTCAACCCGCTGCGGATCGCCCTGCGCGAAGCCCTGGGCGTCACCGGCCTGATCGCCTACGCCGCCCTGGCTCCGACCTCGTGGTGGTTCGCCGTGGACGTGTGCGTCCTCGCGTTCGTCGTCCTCGGCGCCTTCGTGGTCCCGGCCTTCCGCCGGGACCAACGAGGCTGGCCGGACCTGATCGCGGGCACGCGCGCAATTCCCACGGCGAACCACCCCGATTCCGCGGCGATTTCACCCGTGCCGCGGTAGTGGATCAGGAAATGTCGATCAGAAGCAGGTGCCGGTGTACGCCAGGGCCGAGGCCAGCATGAAACCGTGGCCCAGGTAGGTGTTGTACTGGTCGTAGAGGTTGCCCTCGTACCAGACGCCGGACGGGCTGGGCACGTTGAACTTGTCACCGGTGATCGAGTACGCGATGACCGCGCCGCCGGGGCTGTTGCGCAGCGTCGAGTTGCCGGTCACCACGTACTGGCGGGTGCACTGGATGCCGATCTCGCCGCTGGTGGTCGCGGGCGCGGCCACGGCCGCACCGCTCGACACCGCGAACCCGACACCCAGCGCGAGCGCGACGGCAGCGGTCCTGATGCTTTTCATGAGCCCTGCTTCCATTCGGCGATTTCCGGGGTTCGATCCGTCGAACCGGGACGCAACGCTAGGGGCCGGAAACACCGGGCACACTCGGCCATCGGAGTAGAGAGCCGCTACTCGCGGTCATAACGCCGTGAAAACCTTGCGGCTTTCCGTAGACGCGCCGAGGGCGGCCCGATCAACAAGATCAGGCCGCCCTCGGGGTCGATTCGGTTCAGCCCTTGAGCAGGGAACGCGACATCACGACGCGCTGGATCTGGTTCGTGCCCTCGTAGATCTGGGTGATCTTCGCGTCGCGCATCATGCGCTCCACCGGGAAGTCGCGGGTGTAGCCGGCGCCGCCGAACAGCTGCACGGCGTCCGTCGTCACCTCCATGGCGACGTCCGAGGCGAAGCACTTGGCCGCCGCGGTGATGAAGCCGATGTTCGGCTCGCCCCTCTCGGCCTTCGCCGCGGCCACGTAGACCATGTGCCGGGCGGCTTCGACCTTCATCGCCATGTCGGCCAGCATGAACTGGACGCCCTGGAACTCGGAGATCGACTTGCCGAACTGCTTGCGGTCCTTGACGTAGGCGATGGCGGCTTCCAGGGCACCCTGCGCGATTCCCACGGCCTGCGCGCCGATGGTCGGGCGCGTGTGGTCGAGGGTGCGCAACGCCGTCTTCAGGCCGGTGCCCGGCTCACCGATGATGCGGTCCGCCGGGATCGTGCAGTCCTCGAAGTGGATCTCCCGCGTGGGCGAGCCCTTGATGCCGAGCTTGCGCTCCTTCGTCCCCACGACGAAGCCCGGGTCGTCCTTGTGCACGACGAACGCCGAGATGCCCTGCGACTTCTTCGGCGCGTCGGGGTCGCTCACGGCCATCACGGTGTACCAGGTGGACTCACCGGCGTTGGTGATCCAGCACTTGGTGCCGTTCAGCACCCAGTGGTCGCCGTCGAGCCTGGCCCGCGTGCGCATGGACGCGGTGTCGGAACCGGCCTCGCGCTCGGACAGCGCGTACGACGCCATGGCCTCGCCGGAGGCGATGGACGGCAGCACCTGCTGCTTCAGCGACTCCGACGCCGACAGCAGGATCGGCATCGTGCCCAGCTTGTTCACCGCCGGGATGAGGGACGACGACGCGCAGACGCGCGCCACCTCCTCGATCACGATGCACGTCGCCACCGAGTCCGCGCCCTGGCCGTCGTAGGCCTCGGGCACGTGCACAGCCGCGAAACCGGACTTGACCAGCGCGTTCAACGCCTCGACCGGGAAGCGCTCCTGCTCGTCCACGTCCGCCGCGTGCGGCGCGATCTCCTTGTCGGCCAGCGACCGGACCGCCTCGCGCAGCGCCTCGTGCTCCTCGGCGAGCTGGTAGGTACCGAAGCTCGGGTCCACGTTGAGTTACCTCCCGGTAGGGCGTCCTCCCTGGATGTTAGCGCGCGTTCACTTACTTGTCCGCTGTGCCGTCCGCAACAGGTCCGAGGGCCACCGCGCGCAGCGCTGCGTCCTTCTCCAGCACGAGGTCGGCCAGCGACGACTGGAACTCCGCCATCCGCTTCTGCAGCTCCGGGTCGGACGCCGCCAGCACCCGCACGGCCAGCAGACCGGCGTTGCGCGCGCCGCCCACCGACACCGCAGCCACCGGCACGCCGGCCGGCATCTGGACGATCGAGAGCAGGGAGTCCATCCCGTCGAGGTACTTCAGCGGCACCGGCACGCCGATCACCGGCAGCACGGTGGCCGACGCCACCATGCCGGGCAGGTGCGCCGCGCCACCGGCGCCCGCGATGATCACCCGCACCCCTCGGGACGCGGCCGTCGCGGCGTAGTCCAGCATCCGCTGCGGCGTGCGGTGGGCCGAGTACACGCCGACCTCGTAGGGGACGTCGAACTCCGCCAGCGCCTCGGCCGCGGCCTTCATCACCGGCCAGTCCGAGTCGCTGCCCATGATCACGCCGACCTGCGTCACTGCTGCCCTCCGTGGATGTCGTACCCGTCCAGCCACACGCCGTCGGACAACCAGTGGGCGGCGAGCCGGGCCCGCTGCCGCACGTCGTCCATCCGCTCACCGAGCAGCGTCACGTGACCGATCTTGCGCCCCGGTCGCTCCGTCTTGCCGTACAGGTGCACGTGCGCGTCGGGGAACCGGGCGAACAGGTGGTGCAGCCGCTCGTCCGGCCCCATCTCGGGCGGCGAGGACGCGCCCAGGACGTTGGCCATGACGACGGCGGGCGCGACGAGGTCCGTCGCGCCGAGCGGGTAGTCCAGCACGGCCCTCAGGTGCTGCTCGAACTGCGAGGTCCGGGCGCCTTCGATGGTCCAGTGACCGGAGTTGTGCGGGCGCATGGCCAGCTCGTTGACGACCAGACCGTCCTCGGTGTCGAACAGCTCCACCGCGAGCAGCCCGACGACGCCCAGCTCGTCGGCGATCCGCAGCGCCAGCTCCTGCGCCTGCTCGGCGGGCGCGTCCGGGGCCGGGGCCAGCACCTCGACGCAGATGCCCTCCTGCTGCACGGTCTGCACCAGCGGCCACGACGCGCCCTGGCCGAACGGCGAGCGCGCCACCAGCGCGGACAGCTCGCGGCGCATCGGCACGCACTGCTCGACCATCAACGGCGTGCCGGCGGCGAGCAGCTCGGGGACGACCCGCTGCGCGCTCTGCGGCGTGTTGAGCATCCAGACGCCACGGCCGTCGTAGCCGCCGCGCACGGCCTTCAGCACGCACGGCCACCCGTGCTCGGCGCCGAACCGGAGCACGTCCGCCGCGTCCTCCACGGCGGTGAACGGCGGCACCGGCGCACCCATCTCGGCCAGCCGCACGCGCATGACCAGCTTGTCCTGCGCGTGCACCAGGGCGTCGGGGCCCGGGAACACCTTGACGCCGTCGGCCACCAGCGCGTGCAGGTGCTCCTGCGGCACGTGCTCGTGGTCGAACGTCACGACGTCGCACGACTTGGCGAACGCGCGCAACGCGTCCAGGTCGGTGTGCCTGCCCAGCTCCACGTCGCGCGCGACGAGGGCGGCGGGGTCGGAGTCCGACTCGGCGAGCACCCGCAGCGACTGGCCGAGCGGGATCGCGGCCTGGTGCGTCATGCGGGCGAGCTGGCCGCCGCCGATCATGCCGACGACGGGGAGACGGGTTCGGGAGTCCACGGGTCCGTGATTCTACCTGCACAAACAGGATGCTCCGGACCGGCCTCGACACAGGCGTGACGGAAGTCCCGCGCGCCTGCCGGGCGCGCGGAACCCCCTCGGCGGGCCGCCGCGGTGCGAAGGCGGGCGCCCGGTCCCGGAACCGTCAGACCCGATGCGCGCGCCGCACCCGCGCGAAGGCCAGCGCGAACAGGGCCGCGGCGAGCACGGCGAAGATCGCGAACTCGAACCACTGGAACGGCACGAGCCGGTCCGCCGGGTGGTAGTCGCTGATGAACCGGACACCGTGCTCGTCCAGGCACCGCGCGTAGTCCGTCCTCGAAGGGGCGCTCTCGCACCCGGTCGGGAAAGGCGTCTCGTTGCCCGCCACGTCGGCGTAACCCCGGTCGATCACCCAGGAGCCGTCGGAGCCCGTGTGCAGGCTCCAGTAAGCGGCGTACTCGTCGTACGGCCCCACCCGGTGCAGCGGCACCAGGAAGTACGGCCGCCACACCCGCGCCACGAGGAAGCGCACCACGAGGAACACGACGAGGGTGACCCCCATCGCGGGCACCGTGCGCCGGGTGATCGCGCTGCACGCCACGCCGAGCGCGAAGCCGAACAGCGCGTACCCGACCTGCACCTGCGGCGCCGCCTCGAACGGCTGGCTGTCGAACGGTTGGAACCGCGGGTAGGCCGTGTCCGCCGCGTTGAGGCTGTTCATCAGCTTGACCAGCGCCAGGCCGAGCCCGGCGGCCAGCGCCGAGGCGACCGCGCCGAGCAGCACCACCTTGCCCGCCAGCCAGCGCAGGGCGGTGAGGTCCTGGCTCCACACCACCAGGTGCGTGCGCTGCTCGTACTCGCGCGACAGCAGGGGCGCGGCCCAGAACAGCGCGATGACCAGGCCCAACACCATCGGCACCAGCGCCAGTTGCTGCGCGACGCCGACGTAGCCGAACCGGCCGAGCAGCTCGTGCGTGTCACCGGTGGCGTCGACGTGCAGGGCCATGCCGAGCGACAGCGCGACGGTGCCGACGACGGCGACGGCCGTGCCCAGGACCACCCAGCGGTGCTGCCGCCAGGTCAGCCACGCCAGGTCGGCCCACCCGACGCGGACGCGCCGCGCGGTCACCGGCGCGGAGGTCGTGGTGGCGGTCATGCGCCCGCTCCCTTCCGTTCGGCATCCCCTCGGGTGGCTTCGAGCTGCCCGAGCACGTAGTCCTCCAGCGTCACCGGGCGCTCGACCCAGCGGCCCGCCACCGCCGGTCGCGGCTGCCCCTCGGGGAGCCGGACCAGGAACGTCGACTGGTTGTCGTGGTGCCGGGCCAGGACGACCTCGCCCAGCGCGGGCGGGGTGTCCGAGCGCGGTCCGGTGTAGCTGACGTGCCCGGCCAGCAGCTCGTCCAGGTCGCCGCCCGCCAGCAGCCGGCCGTGCGCGAGCAGCAGCAGGTGGTCCGCGACGCCGGCCAGCTCCGCCACGACGTGCGTGGACAGCAGCACCGTCATGCCGGTCCGCGCGACCTCGCCCAGCAGCTCGGCGGTCACCTCGCGGCGGGCCAGCGGGTCGAGGTTGGCCAGCGGCTCGTCCAGCATCAGCACGTCCGGCCGCGAGCCGACGGCCAGCGCGAACGCCACCTGCGCCTGCTGCCCGCCGGACAACCTGCCGCACGCCTCGTCCAGCGGTACCTCGAAGCGCGCCAGCCAGCGGAGGGCACGCGCCTGGTCCCACACGACGTTCAGCCGCGCGCCCAGGCGCAGCACCTCGGTCGCGGTGAAGTGCCGGTAGGCCGGCTTCTCCTGCGACACGAACGCCACCCGGCCCACCGCGCGCGCCGACCCCTCATCGGCGTCGAGGAGTCCGGCCAGGACGGTCATCAACGTCGTCTTGCCGGCGCCGTTCGCGCCGACCAGCGCCGCGACCCGGCCCGCGGGCAGGTCGAACGCGCACCCCCGCAACGCCCACTTGGCCCGGTACCGCTTGCCCAACGCCTTCGCGCTCACCGCGACGGCGGTGCGCTCCACGTGCTCGACCCCGGTGCTCAACGGACCGCCACCCCCTCCCCCGCTGTCGTCTGATCCCCGTCCCCGCCGGTGAGGACCGACCGCACCAGCGCGTCGATGTCCTCGCCGTCCAGCCCGGCCTCCCGCGCCGCGCGGACCCACTCGGCCAGCCGCCCCCTGAGCTCCGCCATCACCTCCGGCTCGGTCGAGCCGAGGCCGGCCTTGACGAACGTGCCCGAGCCCTGACGTGCCTCCACCAGGCCGGACAGCTCCAGCTCCCGGTAGGCCTTGAGCACCGTGTTCGCGTTCACACCACTCCTCGCGACGACATCGCGCACGGTCGGCAGCCGGTCTCCCGGCTCCAACCAGCCCAGGCGCAGCGCCTCACGCACCTGGCGCACGAGCTGGAGGTACGCGGGGAGGCCGCTGGACCGGTCGATGCGGAACTCCACCGAGGCCTCCAGATTGTTCTACTCAACTAAGACACTGCAACACCGTGCGGCAACGGCCGGGCGATGTCAAGACGTGAACAGGGGGACGGCGTGGCGAGGACGTGGCCGGTACGTGACGGGGCACGACGCCCACCCCGACCCGGCCGTGTCGATTGATGCCCCTTTAGGCGTTTTCGCCGCACGCCCGGCCCGATCCGCGCTTCTACTCGACGGTGCACGCGAACACCGCACCGGAAGGAAAGCGAATGGCATTCGGACGAATCCTCGCCGCCGTCGTCGTGGCCGGCTCGGCGCTGCTCGTCGCACCGACCTCCAACGCCGACGAGGTCGACGCCCAGCAGGACGAGTGGGTCCTCGAGAGCGTCACCCGGCCGGGAGACGTGTGGGACCAGACCAACTGGGCGTGGGACCCCCAGTTCCCGATCATCCCGCACCCGTACCACGGCGAGGCCAACCAGCGGTGGTACATCAACAGTGACGACAACACCATCCAGGACAAGAAGTACGGCTGGTGCGCCACCGCGATCGACGACAAGCTCGCCGGGCGCCCGTGCAACGGCTCCCCGCAGCAGCGGTGGGTGGGCACGTCCCCCGACGGCTACCACTCCTGGCTGTTCGAGTCGGACAACACGGGCCGTTGCGTCACGCACAACGGCGTCTACAAGGAACTGATCCTGACGCCGTGCGAGTCCGACCGGACCGACCAGCGCTGGATCATCTCCAAGCGGTAGCCCGCAGGCCCTGTCGGAAGGGCGGAGCCCGGTGCACCGGGGAGGCGGGCACCGGGCTCCTGGGGGGAAGGGGACAGTGCGGACGCCGGACAGGGGGTGCGGCGTCCGGGGTCTCAGTGCTCCGATCGCCCGAGACGGGCGATCAACGCCGCCGCGTCCTCGCAGGTCGGGGGTAGTTCTTCGAGCCGGACACCCACCGGACCGGTCGGCGCGACGTGCGGGTCGACGGCAAGCCTGTCCGCCGTGAGCACCCGCAGGTTGGCCACGGCCCGCGCCAGGTGCCGGTCGCGGCGCAGCAGCACGCACGCCACCGAAGGCCCGATCGAGGCCACCGTCTCGCCCGCGTCGAACACCTCCCGCAACGCGTCGGCCAACAAGGTCATCGCCACCACGCGCGACCAGCCGGACGTCCTGCTCAGGTCGAGCGACACCAGCACCAGCACGTGCTCCTGGCGGCCCAGCGCCCGTGCCTCCGCGTACACCTCGCGCAACCTCGTGCGCAGGTACGCCGGCGTGGCCAGGCCGCTCAGCGGGTCGTCCGCCGAGCAGCTCGCCGCCTGCCGGCTCATCACGTCACCCCAGCCCAGCGCGGTGGACCGCAGCATCCGCGCCGGGATCGCGTCCACGTCCGCCGGCACGACACCGGTCGACCCCGGCGGCTGCGCGAGCACCGCGTGCAGCGCCGCGAGGTCGAGCAGCGTCTCGGCCAGCCCCGCGCCCGCCTCGGCCCGCGCCCCGCCCAGCCGGTACAGCTCGCGGCAGGGGTCGCCCTCGCCCAGCACGGCGCGGCACACGTCGTCCACCTCCGCGAGCGCCCAGTCGGCCGGGAACGCCCAGCCCGCCGCGATCGTGGCGGTCCGCCACCTCCACCGCAGCGCGCGCGACCCGTCAGCGCCCGAACGGCTTGTGACCGCTTCACGAACACCCACCCGGATGCCTCCTCGACGTCGGTTTCCGAACACGGGACGTCGCCGCGACTCATCCATGACGGCACTTGCCCCACCCGGTCGAGCGGTTTGAGGTGACGGTGTGCGATCCGGTGCGTCAGACTGGCGCCGCGCGGGAGCGCAGGGGAGGGAAAAACACGTGGCGACCGTTCCTGCCGACGTCCGGGGACCGAGTGACGCGGAGCTGATCGACTCCGTGCGCGGCGGGGCGATCGACGCCTACGGGCAGCTCTACGAGCGCCACGTGGCCGCCGCCTACAACCTGGCCCGGCAGCTGGCCCGCTCGTCCGCAGAGGCCGACGACCTGGTCTCGGACGCCTTCGCGAAGGTGCTGGACGCGCTGCGCGCGGGCCGCGGGCCCGACTCGGCGTTCCGGGCCTACCTGCTCACCGCCCTGCGCCACACCGCCTACGACAAGACGCGGCGGGACAAGAAGGTCGAGCTGGCCGACGACGTGGCCGAGGTCGCGCCCGAGGCGACGAGCGTGCCGTTCTCCGACACCGCGGTGGCCGGGCTGGAGCGGTCGCTGGCGGCCAAGGCGTTCGCCCGGCTGCCCGAGCGCTGGCAGACCGTGCTGTGGCACACCGAGATCGAGGGCCAGTCGCCCGCCGAGGTCGCGCCGCTGCTCGGCCTGACCGCCAACGGCGTGTCCGCGCTGGCCTACCGCGCCCGCGAGGGCCTCAAGCAGGCCTACCTCCAGGTCCACCTGGCCGAGATCCAGGCCGAGCGGTGCCGCGCGACGGCCGACCGGCTCGGCGCGTGGACCCGCGGCGGGCCCAGCGTGGCGTTGGACAGGTCGAGCGCGATGTCGGCCCAGAACAGCTCGGGCCGGTCCGGCCGCAGGTGGGAGGCGAGCAGCGCGGTCGCGG
>NZ_JBFAAX010000189.1:0-10394 GCF_040639995.1 Actinosynnema sp. NPDC023658
GTCAGCGCGGCCACGAACGCGTCACCGCCGCCGGCCGGCATCGCCGCCGCGGCCCGGACGTCCTGCGGGCTCACCAGCGTCGCCTCGGGACGTCCTCCAGGTACCGGTAACCACCGCCACACCAGGTCCACCATCAGGGCGGTCCGGGTGCCTTCCCGACACACCACCGCGGTCGCGGCTACGCCGTCCGCGTCGAGCTGCTCGACCGGCAGGCGGCCCTCCCGGTCGTCCCCGACGACCTCCACGAGTGCAGCCGTTGCGCCCAGCCGCCGCGTGCCGCGGGCGATGTTCGGGCCCTTCCCGCCGAGCATTTCGCGACGTTCCAGCACGTGCGCGATGCCACCGGATCCGGGCACCTCGAGGACCACCAGCACCAGGTCACGGGCCGTCCGACCGACCACCGCGATCCGCGTGGTCCAGCGGCACCCGGTGGCCACCAGTTGAAACGGGTCGTTGACGTGGCGTCACCAGTAATGCGATCGTAATTCTGGGAGCGCTCCCAGTCTTGTGGTTCACAGATCACCGTCGATCTGAAGGAGATGTCCTTGCGACTCAAGCGCGTTGGGGCGTTGGCCGTGGCCGCGCTCGGTATCGTCGGTGTGACCAGCGTCTTCGTCCAGAGCGGCGTGGCGTTGGCGCACGGTTCGATGACCTTCCCCGCCAGCCGCACCTACGCCTGCTACGAGGACGGCAGGGCCGGTAGCGGCGGCGGCGACCTGAACCCGACGAACCCGGCCTGCGTCGCCGCGGTGCAGATCGGCGGCAAGCAACCCCTGTGGGACTGGTACGGCAACCTGATCAGCCTGGCGGGCGGCAAGCACCGCGAGATCATCGCCGACGGCGACCTGTGCGGGCCCACCACGAAGTACGACGCCTACAACCTGCCGCGCAACGACTGGCCTGCGACCACCCTGAAGGCGGGCTCGCAGATCACCATCAAGTACAACGCGTGGGCGCCGCACCCCGGCACGTGGGACCAGTACGTCACCAAGGACGGCTTCGACGTCACGCAGCCGCTGAAGTGGTCGGACCTGGAGCCCGCGCCGTTCGACAGCATCACCAACCCGGTGGCGGTCGGCGGCGAGTACTCGTGGAACGCCACGCTGCCCAACAAGACCGGCCGCCACATCATCTACTCGATCTGGCAGCGCAACGACAGCCCCGAGGCGTTCTACAGCTGCTCGGACGTGATCTTCACGGGCGGCAGCAGCGGCGGTGACACCCAGGCGCCGACGGCTCCGGGCACGCCCACCGCCACGGCCTCGTCCACGTCGGTCGCGCTGAGCTGGTCCGGCGCCACGGACAACGTGGGCGTGAGCGGTTACCAGGTGTTCCGCGAGGCGGGCGCCACGGACGTGGCGGTCGCGACGACCACGGGCACCACGGCCACCGTCACCGGCCTCACCGCGGACACGGCCTACCAGTTCTACGTGGTGGCGCGGGACGCGGCGGGCAACACCTCACCGCCGTCCACCGCGGTGTCGGTGCGGACCACCACCGGCGGCAGCACGACGCCGGGCGCGTGCTCGGTGACCTACAGCGTGCCCAGCGCCTGGTCCGGTGGCTTCACCGCCAACGTGACGGTGAAGAACACGGGCACCAGCGCGGTCAACGCGTGGCAGCTGGTCTGGGACCTCCCGTCCGGTCAGGGCATCGGGCAGGCCTGGTCGGCCGAGGTCGCCGTCGCGTCGGGCAAGGCCACCGCGAAGGGGGCCAGTTGGAACCAGAACATCCAGCCGGGCCAGACGGTGAGCTTCGGGTTCAACGGCACGTCGCAGGGGACGCCGACGAACCCGACGTCGTTCGCCCTCAACGGCGCCTTGTGCGCCGCGGCCTGATGTTGGGGCGATGCGCGGCCCTGGTCGCGCTCCTGGTGGGGTCGGTCGCCTGCTCCTCGGCGGCGACCGGCTCCACCGGCCTGGGCTCCGACGCCCTCGGCCCACCGCTCGCCACCTCCGCGGAGGTGGGCAAGTGGGTCGAGGAGAAGACCGGGGAGTGCGACGAGGTCGTGTCGCGGTCCATGGAGGAGTTCGCCGAGTTCGTCGGCCCGCTGCGGTCGAAGCTCTACTCGCCCTACGTGGCCGAGTGGGGCACGTGCAAGGCGGGTCCGTACGAACGGCTCGGGCTGGTGGTCTTCCAGCGCGACAAGCTCGCGGACTTCCAGCACGCGTGGCAGGGCGCGATGGCCGGCGGCGAGGTCTCGGACAACCCGGACTTCGGCTTCGGCAACGGCTTCGCGTTGAGCGGCACGCTGGGGCTGGAGCTACTGGGGCTGCACGACCTGCGTTGCACACCGGTGGGACCCGACGAAGTCGTGGAACACACCCTGCCCGCGGAAGCGGAAGGGTGCGTCTACGTGCTGAAGCCGGGCCACCACCACTAGAGGCGGCTCGTCAACGCGGCGCGGCGGTGCTCTGACGCACCACCAGCGTGGTGGCAAGCTCGATTCGGCGGTGTTCGGGCTCTTCACCACGTGCCAGCGTGATGGCGAGACGGGTGCCCGCCGCGGCCATGTCCTGCAGCGGCTGCCGGACCGTGGTCAGCGGCGGGCCCACCCACTGCGCGACCGGGAGGTCGTCGAAGCCGATGACGCTGAGGTCCTCGGGGATCCTCAGGCCGGCGGCGCGTGCCGCCTCGTAGACGCCGAGCGCCTGGAGGTCCGACCCGGCGAACACCGCGGTGGGCGGGTCCGGCAGGTCGAGCAGCGGCGCGAACTGCGCGCGCCCGGACTCGACGTGGAAGTCGCCGTACCGCACCAGGTTCGGGTCGTAGGCCAGGCCCGCGGTCTCCAGCGCGGCGCGGTAGCCGTCGACGCGGGCGCGGCTGCACAGCACGCGCTCCGGACCGCCGATCATGGCGATGCGCCGGTGGCCGAGTTCGATCAGGTGACGGGTGGCGGTCAGGCCGCCGTTCCAGTTGGTGGCTCCTATGGAGGGCGTCTCCAGCTGGGGTTCCCCGATGGGGTCGACCACGACGACCGGGATGTCCCGCGCGCGCAGCTTCGCCAGTTGCGAGGACGTGAGGTCGGAGAAGACGGAGATCACGGCCAGCGGCTTGCGCGCGATGACGCCTTCGAGCCAGCCGTGGCCGGGCGTGAGCCTGCCCTGCGACTCCGACAGCACCAGTGCCAGACCCTGCTCGGCGGCGACCTGCTCGGCGCCGCGGATGATCTCCAGCGCCCAGGCGCTCTCCAACTCGTGGAACATCAGTTCCACCAGGTTGGACCGCTTCGACCGCTCGTCGGCCCGCCTCTGGTAGCCGTGCCGTCTGATGATCGCCTCGACCCGTTCCCGGGTGTGCGGAGCCACGTCCGCGCGACCGTTCATTACCTTCGAAACAGTCGGAACCGAGACCCCGGCCTCCGCCGCGATGGCAGCGATGGTGATCTTGCCCGAGGCTGTGCCATCCGAGGGCGACGGGTCGGCTTTGGTCGGCATGAGCGCAGTCTACGGCAGCCCCGCCCAGTTCCGGCCGCTGGACGCGGGAGAGCGGTGGTGGGTTGTTCGTCACTCGGAGTGTGCGTAACACGGTCGAAACATTCGACATTTGTATCGAAACTGTCGAATGTCCGGTTGGTCCCCACCCGACCGCGCCACCCAGGTTACCGCAACGTCGAACTCCGCGCCCCCGGAGCGACCCCGCGCGGCCCAATGTGCCGCATCCCGAGTGTTGAACTCAGGGGTCCTGAGCGTAGGACTCTCGCGACGTGAACGTAGGACTCTCGCGGTCTGGAGGTAGGACACGCGTGACGCGGATGTAGGACACGCGGGCCTGTCCTGCGTTCAGGTCGGGTGGGTGAGCGTGGGGGGAGGGCTCGGGCCCGTGGGAGAGGTTGGCGGGCCCGAGCCCTGTCGGGTCAGTCCCGGCGGCTCGTGCCGCCGAACGAGAGGCCGTCGCGCAACGCCCGCAGGGCGGGCTTGGCGACGAAGTGCTCGTCGAGGATGTCGGCCGCACCTTCACCCTCGAACCACCCCGGTACCCAGGAGTACCTGTCGGTGTACCCCCAGACCGTGAACGACCGGCAGCCCGGCGTCAGCAGGCAGGCCCGCAGCACCGTGCGGTACACGTCGGCCTGCGCTTCCAGCTTCACCGGGTCGGGCGGCACCGCCATCCGCACGTCGACCTCGGTCACCGCGGTGCGCAGCCCCAGGGCGTCGAAGCGCCCCAGGTTCTCGCGCAGCGTCCGCGGCGCCTGGTCCACCGAGCAGTGGCCCTGCACGCCGACCCCGTGGATCGGCACGCCCTCGCGCACCAGCCGCCGCACGAGGTCGTGAACGCCGTCGCTCTTGGCGTTGACGTCCTCGACGTCGTAGTCGTTGTAGAACAGCAGCGCGTCGGGGTCGGCCTCGTGCGCCCACCGGAACGCGTCCGCGATGTAGCCGGGACCGAGCGCGCGGAGCCAGGCGGTGTCGCGCAGCGTCCCGTCCGCCTCGACCGCCTCGTTGACCACGTCCCACTGCCCGACGTCGCCCTTGAAGCGGCGCACGGTGGTCTGGACGTGCGCCTTCAGCACCGCGCCCAGCTCGGCCACGGGCACGTCCGCCAGCCACGCCGGGTTCTGGTTGTGCCAGACGAGGGTGTGGCCGCGCACGGCCTGCCGGTTGGCCTTGGCGAACGCCACCAGCTCGTCCGCCGGACCCCACTCGTACCGGCCGCGGGTGGGTTCCAGCACGTCCCACTTCATCGCGTTCTCGGCGGTCACGCTGTCGAACTGCGACGCCACCCACTCCCGGTACACGGGGTCGGAGGCCAGTGCCGCCATGTCGACCGCGGTGCCGAACGCGAGGCCGTGCCGTGCCGCGAGTTCCCGGAGCGCGGGCTCCGGCATCGCCGCCGCTGCCGCCGCGGGTGCGACGGCAGCGACCGGCGATCCCTCCCCGGCCGGACCGGGTGCCACTGCGTGCATGACCGATCCTCCAGCCGGGGTGGGACTACTTGCCGAAACCGGCCGTGAGGCCGCTGAGCAGGAACCGCCGCCCGATCAGGTACACCACGAAGATCGGCAGCACGGACAGCGTCACCGCCGCCAGCAGCGCGGGCACGTTCGTGCCGAACTGGCCCTGGAAGTCCCACAACCCGAGGGTCAGCACCCGCGAGGACTCCGACTGGGTCAGCACCAGCGGGAAGAGGAACCCGTTCCACGCGTTCAACGCCGTGTAGACCACCACGGTCATGATCGCCGGCCGGGCCAGCGGCAGGACCAGCGACACGAGCACCCGCATCGGTCCCGCGCCGTCGATGGCCTGCGCCTCGTACAGCTCGCGCGGCACGTCGCGCAGGCTGTTGGTGAGCACCAGCATCGCCACCGGCAGCGCGAACGCCGCCGTCGGCAGGATGATCGCGGTGAGCGTGTCGTACAACTGCATCCGGGTGATCATCAGGTACACCGGGATGATCGTGGCCTGCGCGGGGATCGCCAACCCCATCAGGAGCAGGGTGAACCCGCGCTGGACGAACGGCCCGGTGTTGCGGACCACCGCGTAGGCGGCCGGCACCGTCACGAGCACCACGATCGCCACCGTCGCGACGGTCACGATCACGTTGTTCAGCAGGTACTGCCCGAACCCACCGGTCAGCACGGTGACGTAGTTGTCCAGCGTCAACGCGTCCGGCATCTGCCACACGCTCTTGCCCAGGTACTCGGAGCGCGTGCGCAGCGACACCGTGACCAGGTAGAGCAGCGGTCCGACGACGATCGCCAGCCACACCAGGGCGAACAGCCCGGCGGGCCAGTTGGGACGAGACTTCACGACCCCTCCTGCTGGCTGCTCATCTGTCGGAACCCGCTCCAGCGCATGACCGCGAGCGACAGCGCCGTGCCGAGGACGACCAGCACGACCGCGATCGTGCTCGCGTAGCCCATCTCGAACCCGCTGAAGCCGGTGATGTACATGTGCAGCGGCAGGATGCGGGTCGCGGTGCCCGGTCCGCCGTTGGTCAGGATCAGCACGGTGTCGAACGTGGTCAGCGAACCGACCAGCATCAGCACCGACGACGTGACCACCGTGTACCGCAGCTGCGGCAACGTGATGTGCCGGAACTGGCTCACCCTGGAGGCGCCGTCGATGGTGGCCGCCTCGTACAGCGAGGGCGGCACCGCCCGCGCCGCGCCCTGGTAGAGCAGGGTGTGGAACGGGATGAACTGCCAGGAGATCACGAGCACCACCGTGTAGAGCGCGATGTCCGGGTCACCCAGGAACAGCGGTCCGTCGACGAACGCGCCGAAGTTCGGCTCGAGCAGCGCCTGCCACAACAACGCGATGGCGGCCGTGGACAGCAGCAGCGGGAGGAAGAAGATCGAGCTGAGCACCGCCCGGGACCGCTGCTTGCCGGCCGCCCAGACCCCGACCAGCAACGCGATCGGGGTCTGGACGAGCCACGACACGACCATCAGCACCAGGGTCCGCCACACCGAGGCGCGAGCCTCGGCGTCGTCGAGCAACCGGGCCCAGTTCTCGCCCCCGTTGAACGCCGGGCTGCCCAGCCCGTCCCAAGCGGTGAAGCTCAGGTAGATCACGAGCAGCATGGGCAGCGCGGCGAACAGGGCGAAGAACGCGAACGCCGGCGCGGCATACCAGGCCGAAGGCCGTTGGGACGACATCAGCGCGCGGCCACCGCGTCGACGAACTGCTGCGGCGAGACCTTGCCCAGGAAGAACTCCTGGAGCTGGGTGAGCATGAACGTCGCCTTGTCGGCCGGCAGGTCCTGGTCCCAGGACAGCTGGAAGTTCTTCGAGTCCAGCACCAGGTCGTAGATGAACGACGCGTAGTCCGGGTTGGGCGACTTCTTCAGCTTCTCCTCGGCGCCCACGACCGGCGGCACGTCACCGGCGGCGACCAGCGCCTCGATGTAGGAGTCCTTGTTCAGCTCGTTCGTGACGAACTTCTTCGCGGCGTCCAGGTTCTTCGAGTCCGCGGTGGCGGAGTAGAAGTTGCTCACGTTGCCGACCAGGTTGCCCGCGTCGCCCTTGCCACCGGAGATGGACGGGAACGCCACCCAGCCCAGGTCGCCGTTCTTGACGAAGTCGGGGCTCTGGTCCAGCTGGTTGGTGTACTCCCAGGAACCCATGAGGTGCATCGCGGCCTTGCCCTGCGCCAGGATGGTCGACGCGCCACCGGCGTCGTAGCCGACGGAGGCGAAGCTGCTGCCGAACGCGCCGCGGTCGATCAGGTCCTTGAGCTTGGTCATGGCCTCGACGACGGCCGGGTCCTTCCAGCCCTCGGGGCCCTTGTCCCGGATGTTCTTGAACACCTCGGGGCCGGCCACGCGGTCGAGCACGTACTCGGCCCACATCAGCTCGGTCCAGGCCTGGGTGCCGGCCAGGGCGATCGGCGTGATGCCCTTCGCCTTGAAGGTGTCCACCAAGGACAGCATCTCGTCCCACGTGGTCGGCGGCTTCGCGCCGGCCTCGGTGAAGACCTTCTTGTTGAAGAACAGCAGCACCGGCTGCATGCCGCGCATGGGCACGCCGTAGTACTTGTCGCCCAGCTTCGCGCCGTTCAGGACGCTCGGGATGAACGCGTCCTTGACGGCCTTGTTCTCGTCGAGCACCGAGGTCAGGTCGGCGACCTTGCCCGCGTCGACGTACTCCTTCAGGTTGCCGCCGCCCCAGTTGAAGAAGAGGTCGGGGGCCTGGGGGGAGCCGATGGCCACCCGGAGCCGCTGCTTGTACGGGTCGTTGCCGAACGTCTCCAACGAGCCGTTGCCGCCACCCGCCTTGAACGAGTCGATCGACTGGTTCTCGATCTTGTTGAGCACCGGGTCTTCGAGGGCCCAGATCTTCAGGGAACCCGCGTTGGTCTCGCCCGGACCGGACGTGCCACACGCGGACACCACTGCTGTCACGGCGACGAGCCCCATCGCGATGAGGGGACGCACCCATGAACGGCGGGACATGCGACCGCCACCCTTCTGCCACGCTGCGGAATTGTTCGTGGCATCGAAACATTTCGAAACATCCACGACTTGCGCAGACCTTAGGCGGGCACAGGACCGGTGTCAAGCATCACCAATCAGCGCGTATAAGTGACGTTTCTGCACGTCAAAGGGTTACTCTTGTGTTTCGATCGAGTTTCGATACTATCGGCGCATGCGTCGAGCCACGTTGGCCACGATTGCCGCAGCAGCGGGGGTGTCTCTCCCGACGGTGTCCAAAGTCCTCAACGGGAAGGACGACGTCGGCGCAGAGACCAGGGCCCGCGTGCGGCAGTTGCTCGCCGAGTACGACTACGTGCCGGTGGGGTCCCGCAGGGCCTCCGGCCACTTGCTGGTGGACCTGGTGTTCACCGCCCTGGACAGCCCCTGGGCGGTGGAGATCATCCGCGGTGTCGTCGACACCGGCTTGCACGTCGTGGTGTCGTCCACGGACAAACCCCGTCAGCATACGTCGTGGGCGGCGTCACTGGTCGAGGCCAGGCGCGCGGGAGCGCTCCTGGTCACCTCCCAGCTGACCGCCGCCGACCGCCGCGTGCTGGCCAACTCCCGCATCCCCGTCGTGGTCATCGACCCGGTGGACCTCCCGCAGCCGAACGTACCCAGCGTCGGCGCGACCAACTGGGCCGGTGGCCTGTCCGCCACCGAGCACCTGCTGCGCCTCGGCCACCGCCGGGTCGGCGTCATCGGCGGACCCGCCGGTATGCTGTGCAGCCGCGCGCGGGTGGACGGCTACCGCGCCGCGCTGGACCGCGCGGGCATCGCGTTCAACCCCGAACTGGTCAAGCACGGCGACTTCAAGCACGAGGGCGGGTTCCGCCGCGCGGCCGAGCTGCTGGCGCTGCCGGACCGGCCGACGGCGATCTTCGCCGGGAACGACGAGCAGGCTTTAGGGGTGATCGAGGCGGCCCGGGTCATCGGGCTGTCCGTGCCGCACGACTTGAGCGTGGTCGGTTTCGACGACCTGCCGGTCGCGGTGTGGTCCTCGCCCGCTCTCACCACCGTGCGCCAGCCACTGACCGAGATGGGCCGCCACGCGGGCCGCATGCTCGCGGACCTCATCGCGGGTCGTCCCGTGGAGACCGAACGCGTGGAACTGGCCACCGAACTCGTCGTCCGTTCGTCAACGAAGGAGCCGCCGTGCTGAACCCCTGGGCCGATCCCGGTAAGCCGACCGGAGAGCGCGTAGCCGCCCTGCTGGCCGAGCTGACCCTGGAGGAGAAGCTGGCCCAGCTGGTGGGCGTGTGGGTGGGCATCTCCGACGGCGAGGAGGTCGCGCCCGCGCAGCACGAGTTCGCGGAGCCGCTGCCGCCGTGGGACGAGCTGACCAAGCCCGGCCTCGGCCAACTGACCCGCGTGTTCGGCACCGGCCCCGTCGACCCGCTGGTCGGCGCGAAGGTGCTGGCCGACACGCAGCGCAAGCTGGTCGGCAACACCCGGTTCGGCATCCCGGCCATGGCTCACGAGGAGTGCCTGTCCGGTTTCACCGCGTGGCAGGCGACCGTCTTCCCGACCCCGCTCGCGTGGGGCGCCTCCTTCGACCCGGACACGGTCGAGCGGATGGCACGCGAGGTGGGTCTCGCGATGCGCGACCTCGGCGTCCACCAGGGACTGGCGCCGGTGCTCGACGTCACGCGCGACCCGAGGTGGGGACGCACCGAGGAGACCATCGGTGAGGATCCGTACCTCGTCGGTCTCCTCGGTGCCGCCTACACCAAGGGCCTGGAGTCCAGCGGCATCGTCGCCACGCTCAAGCACTTCGCGGGCTACTCGGCCTCGCGCGGCGGGCGCAACCACGCGCCGGTCCACATGGGCCCGCGCGAGTTCGCGGACGTGGTGCTGCCGCCGTTCGAGATGGCCCTGCGCCTGGGTGGCGCGCGCTCGGTGATGAACTCCTACGCCGAGGTCGACGGCGTGCCGCCCGCCTCGGACGAGTCGCTGCTCACCGGCCTGCTGCGGGAGCAGTGGGGCTTCACCGGCGTGGTGGTCGCGGACTACTTCGCGGTGGCGTTCCTGGAGACCGCGCACGGCATCGCCGGTTCGCCGGGCGAGGCCGCCGCGCTGGCCTTGGCCGCCGGCATCGACGTCGAGCTGCCCAGCGTGCGCTGCTACGGCGAGCCGCTGGCCGAGCTGGTGCGCTCCGGGCAGGTGGACGAGGCGCTGGTGGACCGCGCGGTGACCCGCGTGCTCACCCAGAAGTGCGAGCTCGGCCTCCTGGACGAGGACTGGGACCCGGACTCGCCCGCCGTGCACCGCGGTGAGCCGGTCGACCTCGACCCGCCCGCGCTGCGCGACCTGGCCCGCACCATGGCCGAGCGGTCCGTGGTGCTGCTGGACAACGCCGCCGGCGTCCTGCCGCTGAACGCGGCGGAGCCCGGCGCCCGCAAGCTCGCCGTGGTCGGCCCGTGCGCGGACGACCTGTTGTCGCTGATGGGCTGCTACGCGTTCCCCAACCACGTCGG
>NZ_JBFAAX010000190.1:0-2886 GCF_040639995.1 Actinosynnema sp. NPDC023658
GGAGCCGAGGGCGTGGAGCGTCTGCCCTGCGCCGGCGGCGGCGAAGGCGCCGACGGCGACCGCGGCGACCACGATCCGGCCGCGCAGCGCCGAGGGCGGAGGCGGAAGCCGGTGCGTGCTCACCGTGCGGGTCGACGCGCGGTCGACCGCTTCGTCGAGCACAGCAGAACTCGTATGGCCGCCGGGGGAGCGGTGTTGAGACAAAACCTGGCCTTCCGTCTTCGGGGAGTCCGGTCGGACTACCGGGCGGGGGATCCCGGTGAGCCGGTCGGGGTAACCGGCTCGTCGTCCTGCTTGTGACCAGACCGTGACAACGGACCGGGGGAAGATAACGGCGCGGAGCCCTTAAGGGCAATCCCCGATGGCGAAGACTCCCGTTTAGCGGTCAGTGGGACATCCACGGGTATGACTCGTCACCGTGGGTCATGAACGCGCTACCGAAACCCCGTGCGTACAGGCACGATGGGGTGACACTCGTCATCACTCGGACGTGTGACGGCACTCACAATGAGGTGAAGGGTGCGGGGGTCAACCGGTAGCGAAAGGTGACCTGAATCACGTATCCGGTGCTCCTCCACGACCAACGCCGGGTGCTCCAACCGGGCGTTCCCCTGGGGCACGACGACCTGGTCCATCTCGCTCCACACCACGACGAACCGGGTGCGGCAGGGCGGCGACGGTTCGTCCAGCTCGGCCAGCAGGTCGGAACCGGGCCTCAACTGCCTGGTCAACGAGGTCGGCAGGAGGTAGGCCGTCAGCGTGCCCCGGTGCGGGGTGCCGAGCGTGACCAGCGTGCGCACCCGCTCGTCCCCGTTCAGGCGCTGCACGTAGTAACGGGCGATCAGGCCGCCGAGCGAGTGGCCGACGACGTGCACCCGGTCGGACCCGGTCTCCTCGCAGATCCGCTCGACGTGCTCCCCGAGCAGCGCCGCCGAGCGCCGGACGTCACCGGTCAACGCGGTCAGCACGCTGTAGTTCACCGCGTGGACCACCCCGAAGCCGCGCCTCCGCAGTGCCCCCGACAGCACTGCGAAGGCGGACCTGTTGTCCCCGAAGCCGTGCACCAGCACGATCGGGGTGCCCGCCGCCTCCATGGCCGAAACCACGCGAGCGCGCCGCCGGGGTGACAGGCGGTCGGTGCGGTAGGCGCCCAGGTGCCCTTCGGGCTTGAACCGCTCCTCCGCCACGCCCCACGGGTAGAGGACGGTGCGCGCGGCCAACCAGGCCGCCTCGACGGCGACGCCGCGCACGCCACCGGGGGAAGCCGCCACGTCGAGCAGGCCGCCGGCGATCCCGAGGGCCTGGCCCGCGACGCCCAGCCCGGCGCCCACGCCGGTGCCGGCCCGGTCGACCCAGGCCTGCACGAGACGCCGCGCCGCGTCACCCATAAGGCTGAACGTAAGTGATCCCCCCACGAACCGGGAGTACCCGACGTCCGAAGTCCACAACCGCCGCCCGTCGGCGCCTGCCCGGTTTTGCTAGCGTCCGAGCGGTGATCCGAACGGCTGAACCGGTCTCACCGACCCCCACGAGGCTCCGCGCGGCGGTCGGCGTGGCCGTGGCCGGGGCGGTGCTCACCGCGGTGGCCCCGGCCGTCGGGGTCGTCGACGCCTCCGCGCCGCCCGCGTTCACGGCGTGGCCGCTGCTGACGCTCCTCGCCCTGCTGCCCGCGGCCCTCGCCGCCCTCTTCCTGGCCCGCGGCCAGGAGCTCACCGCGGCGGCGGCCCTCGTCGCACCGGCCGTGTTCACGGTAGGCCGCCTGCTCAACGACCTGCAGCTCGTCGTCGACCCCCTCGACGCGGCGCGGCCCGAGCTGTTCCGGCCGGCGAGCCTCGACCCGCCCACGCCCACCGCGGGCGTGTGGCTGCTCCTGGTCGGGCACGTCCTGCTCATCGCCGCGGGCGCGTTGGCGACGCTCGGCGCGGAACCGGACGTCCGCAGCGAACGGGCGGGCTTCGTGCTGCCCGCCACGGCCGGCACCGTCGCGGGCCTCGGTCTGTTCACCGCGCCGTTCACCTCGACCGACGCGCTGGTGCCCGCCCGCGGCCCGTTCGACTCCCCGGCGCTGCCGATGCTGGGCGGCCTGGTCGTCGCGGTGGCCGCGCCCGCGTTGGCCGTCCTCGCGGCCAGCGCCACCACGCACGAGGCCCGCAAGGGCGGTCTGCTCGGCCTGGCCGCCGTCCTCCTCGGCTTCGCGCTGCCGCCGATCGCGACGGCCCTGGCCGCGGACGGCGTCGGCCTGGCCGCCGGTCCCTTCCTCGTCCTGGCCGGCGCCGTCGCGCTGGCCTGGCCGCAGCGGACCAGGAAGGCCACCGACGACGTCCGGGACCGGGACGTCGAGCTGCCCGGCCGTCGCCGCCTGCACGTCATCGCCGCCGTGTCGGGGCTCGTCGCCGCGGCGGCCGCCGCCGTCGGCGCGTCGACCGACCACCTGGTCCTGCCCGGCGGCTTCCCGCCGCCCACCGACTACGCCGCGCGCCTGCTGTGGCCGGCCGCGATCGCGACCGCGGTCCTCGCCGCGGTGCTGCCGGCCAAGGCGGCCGTGCGCCCCGCGTTCGCGGTCGTGACCGCGACCATCCCGCTGGCCGCCGCCGGTGCGCTCGACGCCGTGTTCGCCGCGACGCGGGTCGCCGCCGTCCAGCCGGGTCCGGGCGTCTGGTTCACCGCCGGAGCCGTCGTCGCCGCGGCGGTCGCCGCCGTCGCCGCCGCCCTGGCCGGCGCGGTCGAGCGGGACGAGGTGGGCACGGCCGCGACCGAACCCCCGCTGCCGCTCGTCGCCGCCGTGCTGATCGCGGCGCTGCTCGCGCTGGGCGCGTTCGGCCTGCCCGTGCTGCGGGCGCCGGACTTCGTGCCGATCGGCGCGTTCGGCCTGCGCGTCGGCTCGTG
>NZ_JBFAAX010000190.1:2896-10305 GCF_040639995.1 Actinosynnema sp. NPDC023658
TGGCGCTGCTGACCGCGGTGGTCGCCGCCGGGGTCGCGCTCAAGGCCCGACCGGGCCGCGGCGCGGCGCTGCTGCTCGGCGCGGCCGTCCTCACCGGCGTCCGGGCGCTGGAGTACCCGCTCACCGCCGCGCGCGTCGTCGAGGCCGCACCCGGCCCCGGGCTCTGGCTCGCGGTGGCCGCGACGGTGGCGTTCCTCATCTCCGGCGCGCTGCGCACGGCCCGCTGAACCGGTGCGGGATCACCTGGTGGTGATCGACCTCACCACCTCTATGACGGACTTCACGGGCGTGGGGTGCGGTGGAGTCCTGACCGGTCGATAGTGTTCTGCGAAGCCGCGTCGAGCCGGTCCCCCACGGCTGTGCCGGCGTTCCAGGTGATGCCTGGTACGTGTGGGCACCAGGCGCCGGCCTGGAGCGCCGGACCTCAGAGGACCGCACGACAGGACGCGGTGTCCGACACCGACGTCGCAGGAGACCCGAGTGGACCTGTACGAGTACCAGGCGAAGGATCTCTTCGCCGCCCACGACGTCCCGGTACTTCCGGGCGACGTGGCCAGCACCCCCGCCGAGGCCAAGGCCATCGCTGAGCGCTTCGGCCAGACCGTCGTGGTCAAGGCCCAGGTCAAGACGGGTGGCCGCGGCAAGGCGGGCGGCGTCAAGCTCGCCGAGAACCCCGCCGAGACCGAGGCCAAGGCCGACGCGATCCTCGGCCTGGACATCAAGGGCCACGTGGTTCACCGCGTGCTGGTGACGCCCGCGTCCGAGATCGCGGAGGAGTACTACTTCTCCTTCCTCCTCGACCGCGCCAACCGCACCTTCCTGGCGATGGCCAGCGTCGAGGGCGGCATGGACATCGAAGAGGTCGCCGCGACCAAGCCCGAGGCCCTGGCCAAGGTGCCGGTGGACGCGATCACCGGTGTCGACCGCGCGAAGGCCGACGAGATCGTCGCCGCCGCGAAGTTCCCCGCCGAGGTGGCCGACCAGGTGGCCGACGTGATCGTGAAGCTCTGGGAGACCTTCGTCTCCGAGGACGCCACGCTGGTCGAGGTCAACCCGCTCGTCCGCGACCCCGAGGGCAGGATCGTCGCGCTCGACGGCAAGGTCACCCTCGACGAGAACGCCTCGTTCCGCCACCCCGGTCACGAGGCGCTGGTGGACAAGCAGGCCGAGGACCCGCTGGAGGCCAAGGCCAAGGCGAAGGGCCTCAACTACGTCAAGCTGGACGGCCAGGTCGGCATCATCGGCAACGGCGCCGGCCTCGTGATGTCCACCCTCGACGTGGTGGCGTACGCGGGTGAGAAGCACAAGGGCGTCAAGCCCGCGAACTTCCTCGACATCGGCGGCGGCGCGTCGGCCGAGGTCATGGCCAACGGCCTGGAGATCATCCTGCACGACCCCGACGTGCGTTCGGTGTTCGTGAACGTCTTCGGCGGCATCACGGCGTGCGACGCGGTCGCCAACGGCATCGTGGCGGCGCTGGGCATGCTCGGCGACGAGGCGAGCAAGCCGCTCGTCGTCCGCCTCGACGGCAACAACGTCGAGGAGGGCCGCCGGATCCTCGCCGAGGCCGACCACCCGCTGGTCACCGTGGTGGACACTATGGACAACGCGGCCGACAAGGCCGCCGAGCTCGCGGCTGCGGGGGTCTGACGATGGCGATCTTCATCACCAAGGACAGCAAGGTCATCGTCCAGGGCATGACCGGCGCCGAGGGCACCAAGCACACCAAGCGGATGCTGGCCTCCGGCACGAACATCGTCGGCGGCGTGAACCCGCGCAAGGCCGGCGAGAAGGTCGACTTCGACGGCAACGTGCTGCCGGTGTTCGGTTCCGTGGCCGAGGCCATGGAGACCACCGGCGCCGACGTCACCGTGATCTTCGTGCCGCCGGCGTTCGCCAAGGCGGCCGTGATCGAGGCGATCGACGCGGGCATCGGCCTGGCCGTCGTGATCACCGAGGGCATCCCGGTGCACGACACCGCCGCGTTCTGGGCGCACGCCGTCGCGACCGGCAACAAGACCCGGATCATCGGCCCGAACTGCCCCGGCCTGATCAGCCCCGGGCAGTCCAACGCGGGCATCATCCCGGCCAACATCTCCGGCGCGGGCAGGATCGGCCTGGTGTCGAAGTCCGGCACGCTGACCTACCAGATGATGTACGAGCTGCGTGACTTCGGCTTCTCCACCGCCATCGGCATCGGCGGCGACCCGATCATCGGCACCACCCACATCGACGCGCTGGCGGCCTTCGAGGCCGACCCGGAGACCGCGGCGATCGTGATGATCGGTGAGATCGGCGGCGACGCCGAGGAGCGGGCGGCGGCCTACATCAAGGAGAACGTCACCAAGCCGGTCGTCGGCTACGTCGCGGGCTTCACCGCCCCCGAGGGCAAGACGATGGGCCACGCGGGCGCGATCGTGTCCGGCTCGGCCGGCACCGCGCAGGCGAAGAAGGAGGCCCTGGAGGCCGCCGGCGTCAAGGTGGGCAAGACGCCGAGCGAGACCGCCGGGCTGATGCGGGAGATCATGCAGTCCATCGGCTGACACTGGTCCGTTCGGGCAAGGCGCAGAGGGTCACCTCCCCCCGGGAGGTGGCCCTCCGTGCGTTCCCGGAGGAGTCAATGCGCACATTGGGGGGAACCACAGGAGTCCGGTCGTCGTCGGAGAGTGTGCATCGGCTAGCGTTCTGTCGACCCGAACTGAAGTCCCGCAGGTGGAGGAGACCGCATCATGTCCCAGCCGTACGGCGCCCCTCAGCAGCAGCCGGGTCCGGCGCAGCCGGCGGTGGGTGTGAACCTGAACCTCATCCTTCCGCTGGTCGCCGCAGGTCTGGCCCTGATCGCGTACCTGCTCGCGTTCGCCGACGACGTGCCGTCGTCGGAGTACCTGTACGCGGCGGGCATCCTCGCCGGCCTGTCCGTGCTGCCCAAGGCGCCCCGGGGCCTGCTGTACGCGGCGGTGCCCTTCGCCCTGATCCCCACGCTCGGGCTGCTCCAGGGCCTGATCACCACCGAAGGCGACGTCCAGGGCATGCAGATCGTGCTGCTGATCGTGTCGCTGCTGCTCACGGCGGCCGTGGTGATGAGCCTGCTGCTCGACACCGGCCTGGTGAAGCTCCAGCCGAAGACCGCGAACGTCTACGGCCAGCCCGGTGGCTGGAACCCGCACTCGGGCGCGTTCCCGCAGCAGGGCCAGCAGCCGCAGCAGCAGTTCGGCCCGCCGTCCGGCCAGTTCGGCCAGCAGGCGCCGCCGCCCCAGGCCCAGCAGCCGCAGCCGGGTCAGCCGCAGCCGACGTCCTACATGCCGCAGCCGGGCCAGTTCGGCCAGCCGGGCCAGCAGCCCGGCCAGGGCACGCCGCCCGGAGGGTTCGGCGGCCCGCAGCAGGGCTGATCACGTCGTGGGAGGGGTGGTGCCGGGGTTCCGGCGCCACCCCTCTTCGCGTGTCCGGCGAGCCTCGCCCGAACGGCTCACCGCTACTGGGACAGTGGGAGGATGTCGGTGCAGCAAACGACCTCGCACGGCGTCGTGACGGACTCCGTCCGCCCGCCCGAGTTCTCCCGCGCCGAACGGGTGCGGGTGCTCACGATGACCGCCGCCGGATCGGTGGTCGTCGGGTACGCGGGCGTCGCCGCCCTGCTCGCGCTGATCTCCTCGACGGCGGCGCACGCGGCGTTCTCCACCACCGGTGTGCTCACCGCCGCCGCGCCGGGCTGGCTGGTCGCGCACCACGTGCCGCTGCGCTTCGACGGCGGCCAGCTCGGCCTGCTGCCGCTGCTGCCGACGGCGCTGGTGATGCTGCTGGTGTACCGGGCGGCGGCGAGCGCGGCGGACCGGTTGGGGCTGTTCGAGCCGTTGCAGGCCCGGTCGGTGGTGTTCAGCATCGCCGGGGCGCACGCCGCGGTGGGCAGCGTGATCGCGTTGCTGATGGGTGACGAGGGTCCGGTCCGCGCGACGCCCGCGGTGGCGTTCTTCGGCTGCGCGGCGGTGTCCGGGCTGGCGGCGGTCGCGGGGGTCGCGCAGCGCTGCGGCCTGGTGGAGGTCGTGTTCGAGCGCATCGACCCGGTGGCGCGGCGCGCCCTGCGCGCGGGTGCGATGGCGTTGTTCGCGCTGGCGGCGGCGGGTGCGCTGGTGCTGGCGCTGGGCCTGGCGTTCTCGTGGTCCACCACCTCCGCGCTGTTCGACCAGGGCGGCGGCACGATCGGCACGGGGCTGGGCATCTGGCTGCTGTGCCTGGCGTACCTGCCCAACGCGGTGGTCGGCGCGCTGTCGTACGTGGTGGGCTCGGGGTTCTCGATCGGCGCGGTGGTGGTCGGCCCGCTGGAGTTCACCGGCGGTCCGGTGCCCGCCGTGCCGCTGCTGGCCGCGCTGCCCGAGGAGCAGGCCGGCTACCTGCCGCTGGTGCTGGTGCTGCCCGGCGTGATCGGCGTGCTGGTCGGGTTCTCGCTGCGCGACGCCGCCGGGACGCCTCGGCCGCGGGCACGCGCGGTGCTGGTCGCGGCGGTCACCGCGGGCGTCGGCGCGCTGGTGCTGGCGGCGGTCGCCGGCGGTGCGCTGGGCGGCGGCGCGTTCAACCCGGTCACCATCCCGGCCGGGCTGCTGGCCGTGCTGACGTTCGGCTGGGTCGCCGTGCCGGGCGCGGTGGTGGCCTGGTTCGCCGGGCCCCGTCCGCCGCGCGTGGTGGAGCCCGAGCCCGTCGCGGAAGACCCGGTCGAGGACGACGACTACGAGGACTACGAGGACGAAGTCGAGTACGACGACGACGAGGAAGAGCTCGAAGAGGAGTTCGAGGAGGAAGAGGACGACGAGGACGACGAGGACGAGGGCGAAGAGGCCGAAGGGGACGAGGACGAAGACTACGACCACGAGCTCGACGAGTACGACGACCTCGAAGAGGAGTTGGTGGAGGACGAGGACGGGTCGGACGACTCCGATCCCGGTTCCGGACCCGACCCCGACTCCGGTGCCGATCGTGACTCCGAGGACGTGGACGACCCCGACGACTCCGGTGACGCGGACGACCCGGAGTCGGACCCGGACTCGGACCCGGACCTGGCCGACAAGCCCCGGTAGGCAACGCCTAGGCTGCTCTTGAGCTGCTGTGACAGTCCCCAGCAAGGAGAGCACGCTGAGCGCCGCGATCACACTCCGGCTTCCCGTCCCCGCCAGGGTCGTCGTCCTCGTCTCCGGTTCCGGCACCCTCTTGCAGGCGTTGCTGGACGCGGCGGCCGACCCCGGATACCCGGTCGAAGTGGTCGCCGTCGGCGCGGACCGCGACGGCATCGCGGGACTGGACCGCGCCCAGCGCGCCGGCGTCCCCGGCTTCGCGGTGAAGCTGCGCGACCACGCCGACCGCGAGGCGTGGGACACCGCCCTGGCCGACGCCGTCGAGGCGCACAAGCCCGACCTGGTGGTCACCGCCGGGTTCATGAAGATCCTCGGACCAGCCTTCCTGGCCCGCTTCGGCGGTCGGATGGTCAACACCCACCCCGCGCTGCTGCCCGCCTTCCCCGGCGCGCACGGCGTCCGCGACGCCGTCGACTACGGCGTGAAGGTGACCGGCGCGACCGTGCACCTGGTGGACGGCGGGGTGGACACCGGGCCGATCCTGGCCCAGGAGGCGGTCGTCGTCTCCGATGACGACGACGTCGAAAGCCTGCACGAGCGCATCAAGGTGGTGGAGCGGCGGCTGCTGGTCGACGTGGTCGCCCGCCTGGCCCGCGAGGGCTGCACCGTGAACGGACGAAAGGTGAGCATCCCGTGACCACTCCTGCCGAGAGGCGACCGGTTCGTCGGGCCCTGATCGGGGTTTCCGACAAGTCGGGGCTGCTGGAACTGGCCAACGGCCTGCACGCGGCCGGGGTCGAGATCGTCTCCACCGGCGGCACGGCGCGCACGCTGGCCGACGCGGGCGTGCCGGTCACCCCGGTCGAGCAGGTCACCGGGTTCCCGGAGGCGCTGGACGGCCGGGTGAAGACGCTGCACCCCGGCGTGCACGCTGGTCTGCTCGCTGACACGCGGCGGGACGAGCACGTGGCGAAGCTGCGCGAGCTGGGCATCGAGCCGTTCGACCTGCTGGTGGTGAACCTCTACCCGTTCGCGCAGACGGTGGCGTCGGGCGCGTCGGCGGACGAGTGCGTGGAGCAGATCGACATCGGCGGCCCCGCCATGGTGCGCGCGTCCGCGAAGAACCACGCCAGCGTGGCCGTCGTCGTGGACCCGTCGCGGTACTCGTGGGTGTTGGAGCAGGTCACGGAGGGCGGGTTCACGCTGGCCGACCGGCAGCGGTTGGCCGTGGACGCGTTCCGGCACACCGCGTCCTACGACGTGGCCGTCGCGTCGTGGCTGGGCAACGTCGTCGCGCCGGACGACGAGGACTCCGGCTTCCCCGGCTGGGTCGGCGCGACGTGGAACCGCAAGCAGGTGCTGCGCTACGGCGAGAACCCGCACCAGCGGGCCGCGTTGTACACGCAGGGCGACGGCCGCACCGGGCTGGCGACGGCGGAGCAGCTGCACGGCAAGGAGATGTCCTACAACAACTTCGTCGACGCGGACGCCGCGTGGCGGGCGGCGTGGGACCACGAGCTGCCGTGCGTGGCGATCATCAAGCACGCCAACCCGTGCGGCATCGCGGTGTCCCGCGTGGACGGTCCCGGTGCGATCGCGGAGGCGCACCGCAACGCGCACGCGTGCGACCCGGTGAGCGCGTTCGGCGGTGTGATCGCGGCCAACCGCGAGGTGACCGTGGAGATGGCCGAGCAGGTCGCGGAGATCTTCACCGAGGTGATCATCGCCCCGTCGTACGCCGACGGCGCGGTGGACGTGCTGACGCGCAAGAAGAACATCCGCGTCCTGGTCGCGCCCGAGCCGGTGCGCGGCGGCGTGGAGATGCGCGCGGTGTCCGGCGGGCTGCTGGTGCAGTCGACGGACACCATCGAGGCCGAGGGCGACGACCCGGCCAAGTGGACGTTGGCGTGCGGCACGCCGCTGGACGAGGAGGGTCTGGCCGACCTCGCGTTCGTGTGGCGGGCGTGCCGGGCGGTGAAGTCCAACGCGATCCTGCTCGCGTCCGGCGGCGCGACCGTCGGTGCGGGCATGGGTCAGGTCAACCGGGTCGACGCGGCGCGGCTGGCGGTCGCCCGCGCCGGTGACCGGGCCCGCGGCTCGGTGGCGGCGTCCGACGCGTTCTTCCCGTTCCCGGACGGGTTGGAGGTGCTGCTGGAGGCCGGCGTGCGCGCGGTCGTGCAGCCCGGTGGGTCGGTCCGCGACGCCGAGGTGATCGCGGCGGCCGAGGCGGCCGGCGCCACCGTGTACCTGACCGGGACGCGGCACTTCGCCCACTAGTCGTGCACCGGGTCCGGGGGCTCCTCGCCACGTGCGGGGTGCCCCCGGACCCCGTCCGGGGCGTTCCCG
>NZ_JBFAAX010000191.1:0-10277 GCF_040639995.1 Actinosynnema sp. NPDC023658
GGCCGCACCAGCACGCTGAACCGCACCGGCAGCACCGACTCCGCGACCGCGACCAGGGGCTCGCCCTCGGTCAGCGCGTCCATCGTCGCGGGCACACCGGCGACGCGCAGGCCGACATCGCGGAGATGCTCGGCGTCAACTCGCTGGAGTCGCTGAAGCGGTTCGAGGCGCTGTGGAAGAAGCTGGCCGAGGGGCACCTGGACCAGCTCGCCCAGGGGTTCGACCTGCTCGGCACCGGGTTGGACGTGGCCGCCGTGGTCGTGGTGGGCCTCAAGCTCGCGGCCATCGTGCAGCTGATCACGCTGGCGGCGGAGATCATCGCGGACCAGGCGGCGGCGCCGTTCACCTTCGGCGCGTCCGAGGCGGCGGCAGCGGCGCAGATCAGCATCACCCGGGTGATCGTCAAGCAGCTCATCGAGCAGGCCGTGCAGTCCGTCGAGCAGCAGCTCATGGACGCGATCACCGGTCCGGTCTTCGCGGCCCTGGAGGCGGCGGGCATGGAGCTGGCCGGTCAGCTCCTGGGCAACGTGCTGGGCACCGACGAGGGCGTCGACCTGGGCAAGGTCGCCTCCGCGGGCGGGGAGAGCTTCGAGCGCGGCGTGCAGGAGTCCGCCGAGAACCTGCGGAACCTGCCGCAGAACACGCTGAACGACACGGTGGCGAGCGCCGGTTCGATGGCGACCGCGAGGAGAGGGGTGCCGGCCGGTGAGTGACATCCACATCGACCCGGACCACCTGACCCGGTCCGGCGGCACGCTGGAGAGCTTCGGGCAGAAGCTGCACGCCGGTGGCGACAAGCTGGCCGCCGCCGGGCACAAGCTGGCCGCGAGCGCGTCCGGCGACCGCACCGGGATCGGCGCGACGCTGACGAAGTTCTTCGGCAAGGCCACCGAGATCGGCGGGAAGGTGGTGTCCGAGGGCGGCCGGGTGGCCGAGAGGTCCGGGCACAACCTCAAGGAGACGGCGAAGTCGATCCAGGCGGTCGACCAGCACTACGAGCGCCACTTCTCCGGGACGCACCAGGACCGCGCGTCGGTGCGGTCGGTGCACGGCGGCGGCACCACCACGACCTCCAGCGCGTCCGGCGGCGGCTCGAAGGTGCACGCGCCCGGTTCCGTCGGCCACGGCGGGAGCGACCCCGGCGCGCACCACGCGGATCCGGGCGGTGGCGCCGGCGTGCACCTGCCCCCGACGCCGCCCGGTGGCGGTGGCCCCGGCGGCGGTGGCGGTGGTCCGGCCGGTGGTCGCAACCTGGGCCCGTCCTGGCGCGAGGAGTGGGACAAGCACTTCACGCCGAAGGAGCGCCAGGAGCTCGACAACGCGATGCACAAGCTGTCCGAGGAGCCGCACGACCGCGGCGTCCCCGGTTCCGGGCGGCTCACGCAGCACGAGCGCGAACTGATGGCGCGGGCGCAGCAGCACGTCACCATCGGCAACGACACCCCGATGCAGAAGGTGATCCCACCGGGTGACGTCGACAAGTACCTCAAGGGTGACTACAAGGAGGTCGGCGGGTTCGTGGCGCGGCAGCAGGACGCCACCCACCTGAACACGCCGGCCGCGCTGGTCCAGGGCAACCGGCTGGACTACGCCAACAGCCCCTACCACCCGAACATGGACCGGGTGAACGTGATCGAGTTCCCGGCGAAAGACCCGGAGCTCTACAAGACGCCGCTGGGTGCGCCGGTCGCGACCGACCACGGCGCGCTGGACCGCGACCCGTCCGTGCGCAGGGCGTCCGATCACATGCACGACGCCGCACGCACGGTCGGGCTCGACCCGACGTCTTACAACAGGTCGAACTACAGTTGGCCCTACAGCGGCGTGGGCGTGACCGCCGACCCGAACGGCGTGCCGGAGCGAGAGATGTCGAAACGCATGGATATCCCGCACGGCGCGCAGATGGTCGAGTACGACCGGAATGGCCACCGCACCATCAGCCACGTCTTCGACCAGGATCTGGGTTGGGTGCCGGCGTCATGAGTTATCCGTCATTCCGGTCCGGCACTCACGTCCGCATGAACGGGCGTGAGTACGAGGCCGCGTACCGCAACGACAGCGACACGGTCGTGGTCATCGAGAAGACGCCGGAGAACCCCGACCCGTCCCGGTACCAGTGGGTCGACTACTACCGGGGCTGGGTCGGGAAGTATCCGCTCAGCGACTGCGACCGGGTGTTCGCGGTGAACACGTTCGCCAGGTACAGCGGCTACCGGGTCGAGGTCGTGTCCGTCAACGACGACGGCACCGTGAAGATCCAGTACGCCGACTGGAACGGCGCCTGGGCCACCACGGCGGGCGGGTTCGTGGAGCACAACAAGTACGAGCTCTTCAAAACCGTGCCGGTCCGCGAACTGCACGACTACCACGAAGAGCAGCGGGACCTGCTGTTCCAGAAGTGGCGTGAACGCACGTTCCCGCGGCCCGCGGAGGAGACGCCGTGACGCTGCCGGTTCCCGGGTCGGGTGCGCTCAGCCCGCGCGAGCGCGAGCTGACCGCGCGGGTGCACACCGTGGTCACCCTCGACCCCGACACGCTGATGGTGAAGGCACTGCCCCCCGGTGCGCCGGAGCGGTACCTGGCGGCCGAGGTGTCGCAGGGCGTGTGGGGGCAGCGCTCGCCGTTCGACTACCGCACGGTGGGCGGCACGGTCGTGCGCGCGCAGGACGTGGCCCAGCTGCGCACGCCGGTGGACTTCATGCGCGCGCTGCGGCTGGACTACCAAGGGTCGCCGTTCCGCCCGGACCTGCCGGTGCTGCACCTGCTGGAGTTCCGGGCGGTGGAGCCGAACAAGTTCGTCGTCCCCTTCGGCGCCCCCTCGGTCTCCGACCCGGCCGCGCCGCTGCCGTGGGACTCGGACGCGGTGCGCGAGGCGGCCTACGCGATGGCGGACGCCGCCGCGGCGGCGGGCGTGGACCCCAACACCTACCGCAAGCAGATCAACCCGTGGCCCTACAGCGGCACCGGGATCACCGCCGACCCGCAGCTCGGCGTGCCGGAGTGGTGGCGTCGGCCGGACCGGGTGCCGGGCGGGTCGGTGATCGTGGCGCACGGGCGTGACGGCGTGCGCACGGTGGTCGCGGTGTACCGGGGAGAGGCGTTCGGATGGGAGCCGGTGCGATGACGTACACGCGCCCGAGGTCGGGCATCTACGCCACCGTCCGCGGTGTCGAGCACCTGTGCAACGACTACCCGGAGGACGGGCGGGTCGTGCTGGTGTCCCGGGAGGCGGACAACCCGGACCCGGAGCTGTTCGGCCGGGACGAGGCGCGCGGCCTGTGGGTCGCGGTGGTCGGCGTCGACCAGTGCGAGCGGTTGACCGACGTCACCACCCGCACCGGGTACAAGGGCCGGGTGTGCCAGGTGGTGAGCATCGGCCCCGGCGGCGACGTCGGCCTGTACTTCCTCGGGGACGACAAGTCCGAGGCGGCCGAGCTGGGCTTCGTGCAGGTCGACCAGGGGACCTGGGCCAAGACCGTGAACGTCCACGACCTGCCGGACCTCTACGAGCACCACGCCGACCTGCTGTTCGAGCGCTGGTGGAGCGGCAACCACCCGACCGGGTGAGATCGGCGGCACGCACCACGCCGCGGTCGCGCCGTTAGACTGGGTGGCGACCGCATCGAGGGAGATCGCAGAAGTGGCAGGCGAAGTCGACGTCTCCGGGTGACTACCCGGCCCCGCAGACCACCGCGCGTGCGCAGAGCACGTTCGCAGTGGTCGCGTCGTCGATCCCTGATCCGCGCCGGGCCTGACGCCCGCGTCCCACCCGAAGGTCTTCACCCATGTCTTCCGTCGTGTGCACCTCCCTGTCCTTCTCCTGGCCCGACGACACCCCGGTGTTCGACGACCTGTCGTTCACGGTCGGCGCCGGCCGCACCGGGCTGGTCGCTCCGAACGGCGCCGGCAAGTCCACGCTGCTCCGGCTGATCGCCGGTGACCTGCGCCCCACCAGGGGTTCCGCGTCGGTCCGCGGCACCCTCGGCTACCTGCCGCAGCACCTCCCGCTGGCCGCGGACCTGACCGTCGCGCAGGTGCTCGGCGTCGACGGCGTGCTGCGGGCGCTGCACGCCATCGAGTCCGGCGACGCCGCCGAGGAGCACTTCACCGCCGTCGGCTCCGACTGGGACGTGGAGGAGCGCTCCCGCGCCCACCTCGACCGGCTCGGTCTCGGCGACGTGGCGCTGACCCGCACGCTCGACACGCTCAGCGGCGGGCAGATCGTCTCCCTCGGCCTCGCCGCGCAGCTGCTCAAGCAGCCGGACGTGCTGCTGCTCGACGAGCCGACCAACAACCTCGACCGCGCCGCCCGCCGCCGGCTGCACGCCGTCCTGGACGGCTGGAACGGCTGCCTGCTGGTCGTCAGCCACGACCGCGAGCTGCTGGACCGGGTGGACCGCGTGGCGGAGCTCTCCCGCGGCGAGCTGCGCCTGCACGGCGGGAACTTCACCGACTACGAGCAGGCCGTGCGGGTCGAGCGGGACGCCGTCGAACGGGCCGTGCGCAACGCCGAGCAGGAGGTCAAGCGCGAGAAGGCGCAGCTGCAACAAGCCCGTGAACGCGCCGCGCGCCGCGCGAGCACCGCCGCCCGCAACCTCGGTGACGCGGGGCTGCCGAAGCTGTTCGCGGGCAACATGAAGCGCAACGCGGAGAAGACCGCCGCCCGGTCGGAGGAGACGCACGCCGACCGCGTCGCGGACGCCCAGTCCAAGTTGGACGACGCGAGCCGCAACCTGCCCGACGACCAGGCCATCACGCTGGTGCTGCCCGCGACGACCGTCCCGGCCGGGCGCACGGTGTTCCAGGGCGAGAACCTCCAGGTCCACCACGGCGACCGCGCGGTGTTCGCGGACCCCGGCGTGGACCTGACCGTCCGCGGTCCCGAGCGCATCGCGCTGACCGGCGCGAACGGCGCGGGCAAGTCCACGTTGCTGCGGCTGCTCGACGTCGGTGACCGGGTCGCCTACCTGTCCCAGCGGCTGGACCTGCTCGACCCGGACCGCAGCGTGCTCGACAACCTCGCCGCGGCCGCGCCGGGCCTGTCCGCGGAACGCCGGATGCACCTGCTGGCGCAGTTCCTGTTCCGGGGTGACCGGGTCCACCTGCCGGTGGGCGTGCTGTCCGGTGGTGAGCGGCTGCGCGCGACGCTGGCGTGCGTGCTGTTCGCCGAACCCGCGCCGCACCTGCTGCTGCTCGACGAGCCGACCAACAACCTGGACCTGGTGAGCGTGGGCCAGTTGGAGAACGCGCTCAACGCCTACCGGGGCGCGTTCGTCGTCGTGAGCCACGACGAGCGGTTCCTGGAGGGCATCGGCGTCACGCGGCGGTTGGTCCTCCAGGACGGGAGGCTGCGCGACGCCGGGTGATCACCCGAGCGTCCTGCCGCGCGGACAACGGGTGGGGCGGCACGTCGGTCGTCTCGTCGATCCAGACGAGATGCTTGCGCCAACAAGCAACAAAGCCGACGGCAGCCGCCCCACCTGGGGTTTTCCGATCCCTGCGCGATGCGCTGGGCGAGATGGAGCATTGACTTGGTTTCATCGTTCACTTAACAATCTCCCCGCTCGCGCCCCTGCCGCGCCCTTCGTCGGAACAAGGCGGTTTCGGATGACCCACGGCAAGTCGAGAACGCTGGCGGCACTCGTGTCCGCCCTGCTCGGCCTGGTGACGGCGTTCGCGGTGGTCCCCACCGCGCACGCGGCGTCGCTCCAGGAAGTACGGGACTTCGGGGCGAACCCGAGCGGGATCAGGATGTTCCTGTACGTCCCCAGCACGGTGACGGCGAAACCGGCCGTGGTGGTCGGCGCGCACTGGTGCCACGGCACCGCCCAGGACTTCTACGGCGGCACGCAGTACGCCTCGCTGGCCGACCGGTACGGGTTCATCGTCATCTACCCGTCGGCCGTCAGCTCGGACGGCTGCTGGGACGTCCACTCGCAGTCGGTGCTGACGCACAACGGCGGCGGTGACGCCCAGGGCATCGTGTCGATGGTCAAGTACGTGCAGCAGCGCTACAACGGCGACCCGGCCCGCACGTTCGTCACCGGCCACTCCTCGGGCGGCATGATGACCAACGTCCTGCTCGGCTCGTACCCGGACGTCTTCCAGGCCGGCGCGTCGTTCGCCGGCGTCCCCTTCGGCTGCTTCGCCGGGTCGAACTCGTGGAACACCGAGTGCGCCGAAGGCCGCGTCGACAAGACCCCGCAGCAGTGGGGCGACCTGGTGCGCGCCGCCTACCCCGGCTACACCGGCCCGCGCCCGAGGGTGCAGCTGTGGCACGGCACCGAGGACGACGTGCTGCGCTTCGCCAACTTCGGGGAGGGGATCGAGCAGTGGACGAACGTGCTCGGCGTCAGCCAGACGCCCACCTCCACCGAGTACAACACCCCGCGCAGCACCTGGACCCGCACCCGCTACGGCACCCGCGTCGAGGCGATCCGCGAGCAGGGGCAACCGCACAACCTCCAGCTCCTGGCCGACGAGGCGATCCGCTTCTTCGGCATCGGCGAGCAGCCGTCGTCCGGGGCCTCCCTGGTCGGCGTGCAGTCCGGCCGGTGCCTGGACGTCGTCGGGGCGAGCCGGGTGAACGGCGCCGCGATCGACCTCTGGGACTGCAACGGCGGCGCGAACCAGCAGTGGACGGCGACCGCGGCCGGTGAGCTGAGGGTCTACGGCGACAAGTGCCTGTACCCCGCGGGCGGCGGCACGAGCGCCGGCACGGCGGTCCAGGTCCAGGACTGCACCGGGCAGGCGTCGCAGCGGTGGGTGGCGCAGTCGGACGGTTCGATCAAGGGGTCGCAGAGCGGCCTGTGCCTGGACGCCGAGGCCCTGGGCACCGCGAACGGCACGAGGGTCCTGCTGTGGTCCTGCAACGGGCAGGCCAACCAGCGGTGGACCCGGCGCTGACGCGGCCGGCGGCGGTGGTCAGCCCCCGGGCGGACGCGGTGTCGCGACGTCGGGCGGGCTGCCACCGCCGCCCTCGTCGCGCGCGGCGGCGATGGCGGTGACGATGCCGTGGTAGCCGGTGCAGCGGCAGAGGTTGCCGGAGATCGCCGTGCGGATCTCGGCCTCGGTGGGCGACGGGTTGTCGCGCAGCAGTTCCGTCGCCACCGCGAGCATCCCCGGCGTGCAGAAGCCGCACTGGAGGGCGTGGTGGCGGCGGAACGACTCCTGCAGGGGGTTCAGGGCCGTGGTCGCCAGGCCCTCCACCGTGGTGATGTCGGCGCCCTCCGCCTGCGCCGCCAGGACGCAGCAGGACCGGGCCGTCGCACCGTCCAGCAGGACCGTGCACGAGCCGCACGCGCCCTGCTCGCAGCCGACGTGCACGCCGGTGAGGCCCAGGTCGTGCCGGAGGAAGTCGGCCAGCGTGCGGCGGGGTTCGCAGTCCGCCGCGCGGGTGTGGCCGTTCACGGTGACGGTGACCTTCACCCCGCCACCGCCTGCCGCAGCGCCCGGCGGGTGAGCACGGCCGTCATGTCCCGGCGGTACGCGGCCGGTGCGCGCAGGTCGTCGACCGGGTCGGTCGCGCCCGCCGCCGCTTCGCCCGCCGCGGCCAGGACCTCGGCGGTGGGCGTTTCGCCCAGCAGCAGCTCCTCCGCCGCACGGGCCCGGATCGGGGTGGGCGCCGCACCGGCCACGGCGATGCGGGCCTCGGTGACGACGTCGTCGGTGAGCACGACCGAGGTGAACACCGCCGTGATCGCCAGGTCCTGGGGCCTGCGGCTCAGCTCGGCCACGCCGTGACGGGCCGTCGACGGCGGCAGCGGGATCCGGATGCCGGTCAGCAGCTCGTCCGGGGCGAGCGCGGTGCGGTGCGGGCCGAGGAAGAAGTCACGGGCGTCGATCGTCCTCGTGCCGCCGGGACCGCGGGCGGAGAACACCGCGTCCAGCGCCAGCAGGACGGCCGGCAGCTCCGCCGCCGGGTCGGCGTGCGCGACGCTGCCCCCGACCGTGCCGCGGTTGCGCACGGACACGTGGCCGACGTGCGTCAGGGCCTCGGCCAGCAGCGGCGCGGCCCGGCGCACGACCGGTGACGTCTCGGCGGCGCGCAGCCGGGTCAGCGCCCCGAGCACCAGCGCCGAGCCGGTCTGCTCGACGTCGGTCAGCGGCAGGCGCGACACGTCGACCACGACCGCCGGCCGCCGTGACCGCGCGTTCAGCAGCGGGATGAGGCTCTGACCGCCCGCCAGCGCCACCGCGCCCTGCCGCAGCGCTTCCACCGCCATCCCGGGCGTGGACGCCCGGACGTAGTCGAACGGCGCCGCCTTCACCGGTCGGTCCCGGCGCGGATCGCGGCCAGCAGGTCCGGCGGGGTGATCGGCAGCGACGTGATCCGCACGCCGAACCCCGCCAGCGCGTCCTCCACGGCGTGCGCGATCGCCGCCCCTCCACCGATCACCCCGGCCTCCCCGGCACCTTTGAAGCCGCCCGGGATGTGGTCCGCGGGCGTCTCCGTGTGGTCGATCCCGAACGGCGGCACCACGGTCGCCGTCGGCAGCAGGTAGTCCGCGAACGACCGGGTCAGCGCCTCGCCCGCCGGGCCGTAGGCCAGCCGCTCGTACAGCGCGCCGCCGATGGCCTGCGCCGCGCCGCCCTGGAGCTGGCCGTCCACGATCATCGGGTTGATCACCGTGCCGCAGTCGTGCGCGATGAGGTAGCCGAGGAGGTCCACGACCCCGGTCTCCACGTCGACCGAGGCGAGCACGGCCGTGCAGCCGAACGCCGTGGCGACGTTGACCGGGTCGTACACCTCGCGCTCGTGCAGCGTCGGCGCCTCGTCGTCGGGCAGCACGCCGTGCGGTCGCCGGTAGGCCGCGTCACCGATCTCCGCGAACGTCACCGCCCGCCCCGGCACGCCCTTGACCGACACCACGCCGTCGGTGATCACCAGGTCGTGCGGCGAGGCCTCGAAGACGTGCGCGGCGATGCGCAGCACCTTGGCCCGCAGCCGGGTGGCGGCGTTGAGGACGGCAGCTCCGCCGACCGCGGCGGCACGGCTGGCCGCGGTGCCGTACCCGGTGTACGGCGCGGTGTCCGTGTCCCCGGCGATGACCGTGACGTGGTCCAGCGGCACGTCGAGGGCGTGCGCGGCGACCTGCGCCAGCGCGGTGTGGATGCCCTGGCCCATCGACGTCTGTCCGGTGTGGACGCTGACCCGCCCGGTGGAGTCGATGCGCACCGCGGCCTCGTCGAAGCCCGAGTGGTCCAGGCCCGACATGTTGACGATCCGGGACGGCGCGAACGCGGACACCTCGTTGTGGAAGGCGTAGCCGATGCCGACGTGCGCGCCGTCCGCCCGCGCACCGGCCACGCGGTCCGCCCACCCGGCGCGGCGCACGGCGTCGCGGCACAGGTCGAGGCACTCGGCGTACCGACCGCTGTCGTAGACGAACACCGGGCTCTGGTAGGGGAAGTCGGTCACGAAGTTGCGCCGGCGCACGTCGTGCGGGTCCAGGTCCAACCGGCGGGCGAGCGCTTCCACCATGTGCTCGTGCACGAAGTTCGCCTTGGGCAGCCCGTAGCCCCGGTAGGCGCCGTACGGGGTCTTGTTGGTGACGACGCCGACGACGTCCACCCGGACCGCCGGGATGGCGTACGGCCCGGCCAGGACGGCGGCGGTCGTCCAGCACGGGCTGAGGCCGACGGTGCTGAAGTTCGCGCCGAGCACCCCGTGCACGGTGCCGCGCAGGCCGGTGATCGTGCCGTCGGCGCGGGCCGCCAGCTCGACGTCGATGCGCTGCTCCCGCGCGTGCACGGTGGCGACGAAGCTCTCCCGCCGGTCCTCGACGTACTTCACCGGACGCCCGGACGCGCGAGACAGGACGGCGGCCACGACCTGGTCGCCGTAGAACCCGGCCTTGGTGCCGAAACCGCCGCCGATGTCGGGCACGCGCACCCGCACCTTGTCCGCCGACAGGCCGAGGACCTCGGCGAACAGCTCGCGGACCAGGTGCGGGCTCTGGGTGTTGAGCCACACGTCCAGGTGCGAGGTGAACGGGTCCCACGTCGCGACCACGCCCCGCGTCTCCAGGGGCGCACCCAGCTGCCGGGCGAAGCGGAACGTCTCACGCAGCACCACGTCGGCCTGCGCGAACGCCGCTTCCACGTCGCCCTGCGCGACCGTGGTGCCGCCCGCCACGTTGTCCGGCCAGTCCTCGTGCAGGCGGGGCGCGTCCGGTGCCAGCGCCTGCTCCAGCGTCGTGACGGCGGGCAGCGGCGCGTACTCGACGTCGATCAGCTCCAGCGCGTCCTCGGCCGTGGCGCGGTCGAACGCGTCG
>NZ_JBFAAX010000192.1:0-10271 GCF_040639995.1 Actinosynnema sp. NPDC023658
GGAAAACGAGTCGCGAACGATCGACTTCCCGGCGACCTCGCCGCCGTCTGCGAAGCAGCGGCCATTGGACACGGCAACCCCCGGCGCGCACCGCGCCGGGGGTTGCGGAAGTCGGGTGAGGGGACCGTGGTCAGGTGGCGGCTCAGGCCAGCCTGATCACGCCGTAGTCGAACCCCTTCCGGCGGTAGACGACGCTCGGACGGCCGCTGTCGGCGTCGGAGAACAGGTAGAAGTCGTGGCCGACCAGTTCCATCTCGTAGAGGGCCTGGTCGACGGTCATCGGCTTGGCCGTGTGCTCTTTCTCGCGCACGATCTGGCCGGGCAGGTTGTCCTCGATGCCGTCTTCCCAGCGCTGCGCGGGCACTTCCGCCATGCCCTCGCGCGCGGGTTCCGGCTCGGCTGCTTCCAGCACGGCGGTGTGGCCGAGCCACATGCCTTGTGCCTGGCCGCCGTCGTTGTCGGGGCGGAGCGGAAGGGATTCCCCGAGTCCGCTGGTCGCCTCTGCGACCGATGTGGGGCCCCGTCGCCCGTGGTGCACTCGCCTGCGGTCATGGGACCGCCGCAGCCGGTTCTCGAGCTTGCTCACCGCGGCGTCCAGGGCGGCGTAGAAGTCGCCCGCACATGCTTCGGAACGAACCACCGGGCCACGTCCCTTGCCGGTGATCTCGACCCGCTGGCAGTTCTTGGACTGCCTGCGGTTCGGTTCGTGGAAGAGCTCCACGTCGAAGCGGATGACCTTGCGGTCGTAACGCTCAAGCCTGGCCAGCTTTTCGGCGACGTGAACCCTGTAGTGATCGGGCACCTCGACGTTGCGGCCCTTAACGACGATGTCCATACACGACCTCCCTCGCTTTGCTGCGAGCAATGGCTTCGGATCGCTTGGGCGCCGGTTCGCGATCATCTTCGCGGAGTTGTCGCTGAGGGTGGTCCCTCAGCTCCCCACCGGCGCCAGGGTCATGGGCTGTTCGCCTCCTCCCCGCGGGCCGGGAACGCTGATAGCGGTGCACGTTAGCCCGGTATTCGCCGCTGCGACAGCCCCCGGGGCGGGGGAACTCGAAGATTTTCTCGTCGTGACGCAGAGCGACCAAAACGTGCTACCGGCGGCACGCCAGGCTGGCGCACCGGACCACCCCGCCGACAACCGCTCACCCGAACGGCCCATGCCGGCGCAGGCACCCGTCAGCAGAGCGATTACGTCGAACGGCCTCTGCGGGGGCGTCATAACCGGCCAACGGGCGAGGGCTCCGGGAGGTTCCCGGATGCGATTCACCCGTGTGGGTGGGTTCGGTGTGCGGTTGTCAGCGTGAGGACGGCGGATACCCGGAACCCGCCCGCTTTCAACACCGCGACGCACTCCCGCGCCGTGGAACCGGTCGTCACCACGTCGTCCAGCAGGACGAGCGAGGCCTTCGGCGGCGGCAGGTGGTCGGGGACGAGCCGCACCCGACCGGCGAGGTTGGCCTGTCGAGACGCCCCGTCGAGCCGCACGGAGTCGCGGACGCCCCTGGCGAAGGCGAGCGCGGGCGCGGTGGAGGCGCCGGACGCGCGCGCCACTCCCAGCACGTGGGAACCGCCGCGGGCGCGGGCGGCCGAGGCGCGCGACGGCGCGGGGACCAGCCACGGGTCGGGCCCCACGCCGGGCAGCTCGGGCAGGGCGGCGGCGACGAGCGCGCCGAACACGGCCGCCAGCTCACGACGCCCGCGCTCCTTGAACGCCAGCACCAGCTCCCGCGCCGCACCCGCGTACGCGGCCAGCGCGAACACGGGCGGGCCGACGCCGGGCACGGGCACCGGTGGGCCGAACAGGGCGGCGCAGCGGGCGCACAGGCGCACGCCCCAGGTGCCGCAGCCGGGACAGCGGGGCGGGAACAGCAGGTTGATCAGCACGGGTACGACGGTGCCGGCGACCCCCGACAGAACAGGCCCCTGCGCCGAGGTGCGCGGTGATCTCGATCGGGTGAAGATGGAAGTGGCGGGTGCGAAGGCACCCGCGGCACCGGGGAGAGGAGCACGCCTTGGCCGACCAACGGCATGCGGACTCGACCAGCGGAGCGGGGTGGGTCGTCGGCCGCCCCGCGACCGGACCGGCCGGCGCGGCCAGAAGACCCGTGGCCGGCGCGGGCGCGAGCACGACGCGCGCCGTCGCGGGCAGACGGTAGGCAGGTCGCCGGCCGGAGTCGGGCGCAGGTCCGCTGGAGCCGGGCGCACGTCAGCCGGCGGGAGTCGGGCGGGTTCGCGGTCGGGCGGTGTCAGCCCGGGTAGAACGCCTGCGTGCCCCGGTCCACCTTGGTCGTCGACGCGCGCCACACGTCACCCACGTCGTTGGCGCTCCACAACCCGCTCTGGTCGACCGCGAGCACGTTGCGACCGGGCGCGGCGGTGACCGAGGAGACCGGCACGGTCAGGTTCGAGGTGTTGTACCGCTCGACCCTGATGCCGTCGATGTTGACCTTCGCGATGGGCCACGCCACCAGCGACGTGCTGACCACCAGCACGTCCTGCGCCAGCCAGTCCAGCGACAACGCGCTGGAGCCGAGCACCGACGGCTGGAGGTGGCGCGGCGACCGCAGCGACACGGCCGACTCCTGACCGCGCACGACCGCCGCCACGACGAGCTTCCCGCCCACGACGGCGGCCACCCTGGTTCCGTCGCGGGACAGCCTCAGCTCGGTGACGTTGCCCAGCTCGGTGAGCTCGGAGGCGTTGACCACGTTGGCCGTCCAGCCGCTGTCGGTCCTGATCACCCGCACCACGTTGCGGCCGTCGGCCACCGTCCACACCTCGGTGCTCGGCTCGCCCTGCCGGCCGCTGAGCAGCCACGTCGGCCTGGACATCGTGGTCGCGGGCAGGTCGACCTCGGCCAGCTGGTCCTGCCTGGGGCCGACGCGCAGCCGCACGGAGCTGTCCCCGGACCTGCTCACCACGGCGAGCTGGCTGCCGTCCATCGACTGCGCGGCGCTGAGCACCTGGTAGTCGCCGGACCCGGCGGGTCCGGGCACCGGGTCGCCGTTGAGCTGCTTGACCCGCCCGGCACCCACCAGCAGCCCCGTCAGGTCGGCGTTGGGCGTGGTCAGGGCCTCGCCGGTCTGCACGTCGGCGGGTCGCCACTCGTGCTGGTCGGCGTTGATGGACTGGCCCTCGACGAGCACCCGGATGCGGCTGCTGGTGACGCCCGCGAGCGACTTCACCAGCTGCGCCACGATCTGCTTGCCGACCTGCACGGTGATGTCACCGACCTTCGTCAGGTCGACTTCCAGCGCGCCGTCGTCGGCTTCGGAGGTGTTGCGGCGCTGCGTGGCGCCGTTGGGGATGGCGGTGACCAGCGCGCCCCGCATCCCGACCGCAGGCCCCTTGAGCAGCAGGCTCGTCACCCGGCTCGGGATCGATGTGGACGGCGCGATGACGACCCACCGCGGGTCGGGCACGAGCACGCTGAAGTCCGGGCTGTAGAAGAACAGCGTCACGCGCCGGTAGTTCTGCTGGAACCCGCCCAGGGGCACGTAGATGCCGTCGGGCGGGGTGGAGATGCGCCACTGGTCGGCGTCGTCGCGCTCGATCCCGATGGGGGTGTCGAGGGGGCCGATCTGCTGGATGAACGAGTAGTCCTCCAGCTGCAACCGGCCGACGTTGCGGCCCTGCAGCAGCACGGTGCGGTGCTTGTCGTCCGCCGTCAGGCCCGGCGTCGGCACGGTGTTGAACGTCGTGTCGATGATCGTCGGCGTGCCCTTGCTGTTCCACGCCTTCTTCGCGTCCTCGGTCAGGTACGCCTTGGCCGCCGCGTAGTCGCCCTCGGGGTTGGCCGAGGCGTTGATGAACTCGCGGACCAGCGTCAACGGGTCGATGTCCGTGACCGGCTCGGGCGCGGCGGCCTCGCTGGCGCGACCGGCCGACGGGTTGACCGCGATCGGGGAGGTCTCCGTGGGGATCGCGGCGCAGCCCGCGGCGACGAGCACGGCCAGGAGCACCGCGAGCAGCCTCACCGGACCTCCTCGCGTTCGCCGGTGACCGGTTGCGCGGGCTGCCACGTGAACTCCTCCTCGGTCAGCTCGACCTCCTCGACCGGTTCGGGCTGGTCCGGTTCGGGGTCGACCACGGGCGGCAGGTCGGGCGGCTCCAGCGGGAGCGGGCTGGAGGTCAGCTCGTGGCCGAGGCTGCACGGCAGGGTCAGCCGGAACACCGCGCCGAGGCCGCGTTCGCCCCACGCCTCCAGCCAGCCGCCGTGCAGCCGGGCGTCCTCCAGGCTGATCGACAGGCCGAGGCCGGTGCCGCCGGTGCGGCGGTTGCGGGACGGGTCGGCCCGCCAGAAGCGGTTGAACACCAGGTCGGCCTCGCCGGGGCGCAGGCCGACGCCGTGGTCGCGCACGATCACCGCGACCGACTCGCCGTCACCGCGCAGCGTCAGCTCGACCGGCATGCCCTCGCCGTGGTCGATGGCGTTGGCCAGCAGGTTGCGCAGGATGCGCTCGACCCGGCGGGAGTCCAGCTCGGCGGTGACCTCGTGGTCGGGCAGGTCCAGCACGATCGTGGTGCCGCTGCTGTTGGCGATGGCGCGCACGGCGTCGTGGGCGCGGCGGGCGAGCACCCGGATGTCGACCAGCTCGGCGGCCAGCTCCTCCACGCCCGCGTCGAGCCTGCTGATCTCCAGCAGGTCACCGAGCAGCGACTCGAACCGGTCCAGCTCGTCGACCAGCAGCTCGGTGGAGCGGGCCAGGCCGCCGGGGAACTGCTCGCGCGAGGCGTGCAGCACGTCCGCGGCCATCCGCACGGTCGTCAGCGGTGTGCGCAGCTCGTGCGAGACGTCGGAGGTGAACCGGCGTTGCAGCTGGCCGAACTCCTCGAGCTGGTGGATCTGGCGCTGGATGCTGGCGGCCATCTCGTTGTAGGACTCGGCCAGCCGCGCCACGTCGTCCTCACCGACGACGGGCATCCGCTGGTCGAGGCTGCCGTCGGCGAACCGCTCGGCGATCTCGGCGGCCTGCCGCACGGGCCGCACCACCTGCCGGGTGACCAGGTTCGCGATGAGCGCGAGCAGCAGGAGCAGCACGACGCCGCCGACGACGAGGGTGCTCTGCACGACGTCGGCGGTGGCCTGCTCGCTGGTCAGCGGGAACAGCAGGTACAGGTGCATGGCGCGGGCGGAGCTGTTCACCGGCTTGCCCACGACCAGCAGGGTGGTGGGTCCGGTCTCCCGTTCCACGGTGGTGATCTGGTAGCCGGCGCTGCCGCGTTCGAGCATCTTGAACAGCCCGTCGGGCACGTCCTCGTACTGGCCGACGGCGACCGGCAGGCCGTCGGATCCGGTGCCGACGGGGTCGCGGAGCACCGGCTCGAACGCGCCCGCGCCGGAACTGGTCGGGTCGAGGTCCACGCCCGAGGTGTTGATCTTGTTCAGGGCGGTGGTGAACCGCGTCTTGACGCTGTCCGGGCCGGGGTTGAGACCGGCCAGGTCGGGCTGGATCGCCGCCGCGCTGGCCTCGGTCTGCCGGACCGCCGCCTCGATCTTGGTCTCCAGCAGCTGGCCGGTGATCTGCACCTGGAGCACCATGCCCAGCACGAACACGACGGCCGACGAAAGCGCGAGCGTGCTCACCACGACCCGCAGCTGCAACGAACGCCGCCACAGCTCGCCGAACGTGACGACCTGACGACGGGCGCGCTCGACCAGGCGGCGCGCGGTGGTGAACAGCCGCTGCTTCACGGACTGCGGCTCGGCCGCGTGGAAGTCGGCCGCCCGCACCCGCCTGCCCGGGGATCGGAAACGCCGAACACCGGGGGGTGGGTCGCGAACGACCGACGCGACCTCGCGCTGTGGTCCCGTTCGGTCTCCCGAACGGCCGATCACGGCGGGCCGGCCTTGTACCCGACGCCGCGCACGGTGAGCACCACCTCGGGGTGCTCCGGGTCGCGCTCGACCTTGGAGCGCAGGCGCTGCACGTGGACGTTCACCAGCCGGGTGTCCGCCGCGTGCCGGTAACCCCAGACCTGCTCCAGCAGCACCTCGCGGGTGAACACCTGGCGCGGCTTGCGGGCCAGGGCCACGAGCAGGTCGAACTCCAGCGGCGTGAGCTGGATCGGCTTGCCCTCGCGCAGCACCTCGTGGCCGGGCACGTCGATGGTCAGGTCACCGATCTGGAGCACCTCGGCGGGCTCGGCCTCGGTGCGGCGCAGGCGGGCGCGGATGCGCGCCACCAGCTCCTTCGGCTTGAACGGCTTGACCACGTAGTCGTCCGCGCCCGACTCCAGACCCAGCACGACGTCCACGGTGTCGCTCTTCGCGGTCAGCATCACGATCGGGACGCCGGACTCCGACCGGATCGCCTTGCAGACGTCGATGCCGTTCATGCCGGGCAGCATGAGGTCCAGCAGGACCAGGTCCGGCTTCAACTCGCGCAGCGCGGGCAGCGCGCGTGCGCCGTCGGCCACCACTGCGGTGTCGAAGCCCTCGCCCCGCAGCACGATGGTCAGCATCTCCGCCAGAGCGGGGTCGTCGTCCACGACGAGCACGCGTGCCTTCATACTCAACATCGTCCCACTAGTGGTCGGGAGTCCACGCACCGCCCAGCGGTCATCGCTGCTGGTCGTCGTGCGCGTCCACTCCGTAGCCAGTCTCTGCCGCCGATCCACGAACCCACCTCGTCCCGCTGACCGCGAATCCTCAGCGACTCATCGGCGGAGTGGTGACGTTTTGTTACTTTCCTACACTAACGGGTGAACCACCGGTCGAGTAGTGAATCGATCCGCAGGTCACCGGTACCGTCCAGCACCTCCCACGGGGACAGCCACCCGGCGGCGGCCAGCCCGTCGTACACCGCCGCGCACCGCGCCTGGAGACCGCCGTCGGACTCGTACAGGTCGCGCCCCCTGGCCTCCTCCGCCTCGCGGTGGGCCGCGCGGTCGGCCGCCACGGCCGCGGGCACGCGCAGCAGCAGGTGCAGGTCCGGGATCGGCAAACCGAAGCGTTCCACCTCCAGCGAGCGCACCCACTCGACGAACTCGCCGTCGGCCCCCTGGTGCAGCCGCGCGGCCCCGTAAGCAGCGCTGGAAGCGGTGAAGCGGTCGAGCAGCACGACGTCGAACCGGTCGAGCTCGGACCGGATCCGGTCGGCCGCGCCGCGCCGGTCCAGGGCGTAGAGGACCGACATGCCGTACACGGAGTCGGTCAGGTCCCCGAGCCTGCCGTGCAGCGCGTCGCGCACCAGGTCGGCGTGCACGTCCTCGTCGTAGCGGGGGAACGCGCCGGTCGCGACCTTCGCACCCCGCGCGGCCAGCGCGTCGGTCAACGCCTTCGCCAAGGTGCGCTTGCCCGCGCCGTCGAGGCCTTCGATCACGACGAGTTTTCCCACGAGAACACCCTAAGGGGCCCTACCCCCTCACGATCGGCGGCATGACGTCGCCCAGTTGGGTGACCAGAGATCCTTTGCGTCACCAGATTGAGTGACTACGGTGAACCCCATTTCCGGTTGCGCGAAAGGGTGGTGCCGCGGTGACCGCGGATTCCGGGCACGCCAGACCGGTTGACGAGCGGGCCACCCACCTGCCCGCGAGCCTGCCCAACGGCCTCGCCGAGACGCTGCGCTACGGACCGTTCCACCGGGCCCTGCACGACGCCATCGCGCACCGCGGCCTGTCGCTGGCACGGCTGCGCGCGCACCTGGAGCAACTGGGCGTCCAGGTGGGGCAGTCCACCCTGAGCTACTGGCAGCGCGGCCTGCGGCACCCCGAAGTGCCGCGCGCCATCGCCACCGTGCGCGCGTTGGAGACCGTGCTGAGGCTGCCGCCGGAGTCGTTGGTGGCGCTCGTCGGCAACCGGCCGCAGCCCAGGCCGATCAGGCCGACCGGCTGGGTGTCGCCGGTGCCGGTGCTGTCGGACCTCGAGTCCGTGACGGACGTCGGCGCGAACACCGACATCGAGGTGCTGTCCGTGCACGACACCGTGCTCATCGGACCGGAGCGGGAGCAGCGCTCGATCAGCACCCGGGTGGTGGTGCGGGCGGCGAAGGCCGGGCCGGACCGGTTCCTGGCCGTGCACCAGGGCGACGAGGGCTGCGTGATCGACAACGCGCTCGTGCGGCCGGGCGAGGGCTGCCGGCTGGGACGGCTGCGCCGGCAGCTGGTCACCCGCGGGCTGGCCTTCGAGCTGCTGTTCGACCGCAGGCTCGCCGAGGGCGAGGAGCACGTGTTCAGCTTCACCGTGGTCGACGACACCGGCGGTCCCACGCCCGGCCACCGGCGGGCGTTCCGCGAGCCGTGCCGCGGCTACCTGCTGCAACTGGCGTTCAACCGCCGCGCCCTGCCCGCGCGCTGCACCAAGCAGTTCCGGGTGGACGCCGAGGCGGCTCCGGTGGACTTGGAGGAGCTGGTCTGCGGGCTGGGCGGGTTCGCCAGCGCCTACTTCGAGGACGTCGGCCCCGGCGTGGCCGGGATCAGCGTCGAGTGGACCTAGGAGCGGACGCGGGAACGGCCGGGACCCGTGCGGGCCCCGGCCGTTGCCGGACGACTCAGTAGCGGTAGTGCTCGGGCTTGTACGGGCCCTCGACGTCCACGTCGATGTACTCCGCCTGGTCCTTGGTCAGCTTGGTGAGCTGCCCGCCCAGCGCCTCCAGGTGGATGCGGGCGACCTTCTCGTCCAGCACCTTCGGCAGGCGGTACACCTCCTTGTCGTACTCCTGGTACTTGGTGAACAGCTCGACCTGCGCGATCACCTGGTTGGAGAACGAGTTGGACATCACGAAGCTGGGGTGACCGGTGGCGTTGCCCAGGTTGAGCAGGCGGCCCTCGGACAGCACCAGGATCGAGTGGCCGTCCGGGAACACCCACTCGTCGACCTGCGGCTTGATGTTGATCCGCTGGATGCCGGGGAAGCGGGCGAGGCCGGCCATGTCGATCTCGTTGTCGAAGTGACCGATGTTGCCCACGATCGCCTGGTGCTTCATGGCGGCCATGTGCTCGATCCGGACGACGTCCTTGTTGCCGGTCGTGGTGATCACGATGTCGGCGCGGTCGAGGACGTCCTCCAGCCGCTGCACGTCGTAGCCGTCCATGGCGGCCTGCAGCGCGCAGATCGGGTCGATCTCGGTGACGATGATCCGGGCGCCCTGGCCGCGCAGCGACTCCGCCGCACCCTTGCCGACGTCGCCGTAACCGCAGATCACGGCCACCTTGCCGCCCATCAGCACGTCGGTGCCGCGGTTGATGCCGTCGATCAGCGAGTGCCGGATGCCGTACCGGTTGTCGAACTTCGACTTGGTGACGGCGTCGTTGACGTTGATCGCCGGGAACAGCAGCTCACCGGCGGAGGCCAGCTGGTAGAGCCGCATGACGCCGGTCGTGGTCTCCTCGGTGACGCCGCGGATGCCCTCGGCGATCTTGGTCCACTTGCCGTTGTCCGCCGCGAGCGACTTGCGCAGCGTCTCCAGGATGAGGACCCACTCCTCGGGGTCGTCCGCCTCGGGCTGCGGGACGACACCGGCCTTCTCGTACTGCACGCCCTTGTGGACCAGCAGCGTCGCGTCGCCGCCGTCGTCCAGGATCATGTTCGGGCCGCCGCCGTCGGGCCAGGTCAGCATGGTCTCGGCGGTCCACCAGTACTCCTCCAGCGTCTCGCCCTTCCAGGCGAAGCACGGGATGCCCTTGGGCTCCTCGGGAGTGCCGTGGGGGCCGACGACGACCGCGGCGGCGGCGTGGTCCTGGGTGGAGAAGATGTTGCAGGACGCCCAGCGGACCTCGGCGCCCAACTCGACCAGCGTCTCGATCAGCACCGCGGTCTGCACGGTCATGTGCAGCGAGCCGGAGATCCGCGCACCCTTGAGCGGGTAGACCTCCGAGTACTCGCGGCGCAGCGCCATCAGGCCCGGCATCTCGTGCTGGGCCAGCCGGATCTCCTTGCGGCCGAACTCGGCCAGGGACAGGTCCGCCACGGCGAAGTCGATGCCGTTGCGGGTCTGGAGCCTCTCGGCGGTCATCGCGGGTTCCTCCATATCGGGTGACGGCCTGACACTACCGCCCGCCACGCCGGACCCCCGAGGTCGGCGGCAAGTGCGCGTCGATGGACCAGTATGACGACGCTGACGTGAGGTTTCACGGGAGGACTTGTGCTGATTCCCGGCCCCGACACACGGGTGGTCGAGCTGCGGGTGCACGGTGTCCAGGGCACCACGCCGCAGTCGCTGGTCGACGCGGTGGCGGCGGTGGACGTGGCGGGCGACGGGCTGGGCCGCGTCGTGCGCCCGGCCGACCGGCTGCGCAGACCGGGCCCCGGCCCGGGGCAGCAG
>NZ_JBFAAX010000193.1:0-10218 GCF_040639995.1 Actinosynnema sp. NPDC023658
GTGATCCGCGGGTTCGAGGCCAGCACGCGGGCCGCGAGGGCGTCCAGGCCCGCGATGTCGGCCAGGTCGGCCACCAGCGCCTCCACCCGCACGCCGCGGATCCGCGCGGCCACCGCCGCCAGCCGGTCGGCGTCCCGGTCAACCAGCACCAGGTCGCTGCCGCGCCGGGCCAGGCCGTGCGCCAGGTGTTCACCCATGCCGCTCGCGGCGCCGGTGACCACCGCCGTGCCGCCCGCGAACCGGTAGCGCGAGAGCTGGGACATGCGGCCTCCTCGGAACGTCGGTGAGGGCTCCAGTCTGGCCCGGCGTGAGCGGCTCGGCTTGACTTCACGCGACAGAGATTTGACTTTGCACGACACCCACGCCCGCCGACCGACCCGTCCGCGTCAGGCGCCGCGACGCACGGCGCTCGGCGTGAGACCCCACCACCGGCGGCAGCAGCGGCTCAGGGCGGACTGCTCGGACAGCCCCAGCAGGCCGGCCACCTGGCTCATCGGCATGTCGGTCGTGGTCAGGTACCGCTTCGCCGCCTCACGCCGCACCTCGTCCAGCACGGCGGCGAACGTGGTGCCCTCGGCGGCCAACCGGCGCTGCACGGTGCGCGGGTGCAGGTCGACCAGCCGCGCGACCGCGCCGACCTCCGGCGGCATCGTGCCCAACGACCGGGTCAGCAGGCCGCGCACCCGGGCGGTCAGCGTCGTGCCCTCACCCGCCGCCTGCTCCGCCAGGAACGCCAGCGCGAGCCGCCACACCCGCTCGTCACCGCCCGCCAACGGCTGGTGCAGCAGGGCGCGCGGCATCCGCAGCAACGGCGCGTCACGTCCGGTGTGGACGGTCACGCCGAAGAAGTCCTCGTACACGGCCAGGGGCGCGGTCGGCGTGTACGGCAGCTCCACGCTCCGCAGCCCGTACGGTCCGCCGAGCAGGTAGGTGATCGACCGGTGCAGGAACCCGAGGCCGAGGTCGACGGCCTGCACCGACAGCGGCAGGCCCGGCGGCGGGCCGTAGTGCAGCGCGGCGAGGTCCGGCCCGCCGTACGGGTCGTCGACCAGGGCCAGGCTCACCGACCGCGCGTGCACGAACAGGTACCTCGACGTGCACTCCAGCGCGTCGGCCACGGTCGGTGAGTTCTGGATGGCCAGCGCCAGCGGGCCGAGCATGCCGAAGTCCTGCCGCGCCGCCACCCGCAGGCCCAGGTCCGGGCAGCGCAACGCGTCAGCCGCGATCTCCAGCACCGCCGCCACCACCCGGTCGGACACCAGCAGGTCGTCCACGTCCAGCGCGGCCACCGGCAGCCCCGCCGCGCGGGCGTAGTCCTCGGCCCGACCGCCCAGCTCGGCCACGGTCGCCCGGAACCCGCGCAACCCCGCCGACCGGACCACCGACATGTCGTACAGGGTCAAATACTTGTCGTCCCCGGTCAAGAACCGCGCCGGCCGCTCCAGCACACTGGAGCCCATGACCACTCCCGAGCACCTCGACGTCGTGATCGTGGGCGCCGGACTGTCCGGCATCGGCGCGGCCTACCGGCTGCGCACCGAGTGCCCCGGCAAGTCCGTCGCGATCCTCGAAGCCCGCGACGTCATGGGCGGGACGTGGGACCTCTTCCGGTACCCCGGCATCCGGTCCGACTCGGACATGTTCACCCTCGGCTACCCGTTCCGGCCGTGGCGCGAGGCGAAGTCGATCGCGGACGGCCCGTCGATCCTGACCTACATCCGGGACACCGCGGCCGAGTTCGGCCTCGACCGGCTGGTCCGCTACCGGACCAAGGTGCTGGCTGCGGACTTCTCCACCGACACCGCGCGCTGGACGCTGACGATCGCCCGCCGCGACGAGGGCGGCGCGGTCACCGAGAGCACGATCACCTGCGACTTCCTCTACTCGTGCACGGGCTACTACAACTACGACCAGGGCTACGACCCGGTGTTCCCGGGTATCGGGTCGTTCCGCGGCGAGGTCGTCCGGCCGCAGTTCTGGCCGGAGGACCTGGATTACTCGGGCAAGCGGGTGGTGGTCGTCGGCAGCGGCGCGACGGCGGTGACGCTCGTGCCGTCGATGGCCGAGACCGCCGCGCACGTCACGATGCTGCAGCGCTCGCCCACGTGGATCGGCGTCGTGCCCGGCCGCGACAAGCTGGCCGACAAGGTCCGCGAACTGCTGCCCGCGGGCGCGGCCCACCGGCTGATCCGCGCCAAGAACATCCTGTTCGGGCTCGCGTTCTACCAGTTCTGCCGACGCTGGCCGAAAGCCGCGCGCAAGGTGCTGACCGGCTTGTCGACCAAGGTGCTCAAGGACGAGAGCGCGGTCCGGGAGCACTTCACGCCCACCTACAACCCGTGGGACCAGCGGTTGTGCGCGATCCCGGACGCCGACCTGTTCAAGGCCGTCAACGCGGGCCGCGCGTCGGTCGTCACCGACCACATCGACGCGTTCACGCCCGACGGCGTGCGGCTGAGGTCCGGGCGGGAGCTCGCGGCGGACGTCGTGGTCACGGCCACCGGCCTGCAACTGCTCGCGTTCGGCGGGATCACGCCGAGCGTGGACGGGCGGCGGGTGGAGCTGTCGGAGCAGTTCATCTGGCGCGGCGCGATGATCACCGGGCTGCCGAACTTCGCGGTGTGCGTCGGCTACACGAACGCGTCGTGGACGTTGCGCGCCGACCTGACCTCGCGGCTGGTGTGCCGGGTGCTCAACCACCTGGACCGGCACGGCTACGCGTCCGTCGTGCCCACGCCGGACCGCGACCTGGCCCGCCGTCCGCTGCTGGACCTCGCCTCCGGCTACATCCAGCGCGCCATCGACGCGTTCCCGCGCCAGGGCGACCGCGGTCCGTGGCGGGTGCGGCAGAACTACGTGCTGGACGCGGTGTCCACGTTGCGCGGCGACCTGAGCCGGCAACTCGTCGGCACGCCGCGCTCGGCCGTGCGGCGGCCCGCGCCCGCCGGTCAGGGCCGGTAGCGCAGGCCGTTCACCACGAGGTCGAGCATGCCGTCGGCGGAACCGGCCAGCTCGCCCCTGGTCAGCGCGATGCCGGAGATGGTGGCCAGCACGTCCATCGGGTCCACGTCCGGGCGGTCGACGGCCCGCAGCAGCGTGACCACCGCCTCGGTGAGCAGCTCCTTGCTGTGCGCGAAGGGGTCGCCGCCCGACGCGATCACCGCCCGCAGCGCGTCACCCATGCCCTGCTTGGTCGCCATGTACTCGACGAACCGGTCCAGCCACGCCCTCGTCGCCTCGTACGGCGGCAACGCCTCCAGCAGCTCCGGCACGGCGTCGCACAGCTTCGCCAGCTCCGTGCGGTAGACCGCCTCCACCAGCGCCTCGCGGGTGGGGAAGTGACGGTAGAGCGTGCCGATGCCGACACCCGCGCGCTTGGCGATGGACTCCAGCGCGACGTTCGCGCCCTCGTTCGTGAACGCGTTCAGCGCCGTCTCGACCAGGCGGTCGCGGTTGCGCTGGGCGTCCGCGCGCAGCGGGCGGGACACGGTGCCTCCAGACGGGTGTGACGCACGACTCGATGCTAAGCGGAGGAACCTCCGGTTACTGTCGAACGTAACGGAGGAACCTCCGCTTGAGTGTACGACACGGACGGGGAACGACATGAGCGAGCGCATCACCACGCCGTTCGACGCGGAGTCCACCGCCGCGCAGGTGGTGGCGGGCATCGACCTGACCGGCCGCCGCGCGGTGGTCACCGGCGGCTCGTCCGGCATCGGCGTCGAGACGGCGCGGGCACTGGCGTCGGCGGGCGCGGAGGTCACCCTGGCCGTCCGCGACACCGCGGCCGGGCAGCGGGTGGCCGACGGGATCGGCGGCAAGGTCCGCGTCGCGCCGCTGGACCTGGCCGACCAGGCGTCCGCGGCGGCGTTCGTGGCCGCCTGGGAGGGGCCGCTGCACGTCCTGGTGGACAACGCCGGCGTGATGGCCTCGCCGGAGACCCGCACGCCGGAGGGCTGGGAGCTCCAGTTCGCCACCAACCACCTGGGCCACTTCGCGCTGACCACGGGGCTGCACCGGTTCCTGGCCGTCGAGGGCGCGCGGGTGGTGGTCGTCAGCTCCAGCGCGCACCTGATGTCGCCGGTGGTCTTCGACGACATCCACTTCACCGAACGGCCCTACGACCCGTGGGCGGCGTACGGCCAGTCGAAGACGGCGAACGTGCTGTTCGCGGTCGAGGCGAACAAGCGCTGGGCGGCCGACGGGATCACGGTGAACGCCCTGATGCCCGGTGGGATCAGGACCAACCTCCAGCGGCACGTGGACCCGCAGGCCATGCAGGAGCTGATGGGGCGGGCCATGGACGAGGGCTTCCGGCTCAAGACGCCGGAGCAGGGTGCGGCCACGTCGGTGCTGCTGGCGACGTCACCGCTGCTGGAGGGCGTCGGCGGGCGGTACTTCGAGGACTGCGCGGAGGCCCTGCCGAACGACGGCACCAACGTGATCAGCGGTGTCGCGGGCTACGCGCTGGACCCGGAGGCGGCGAGCCGGTTGTGGCAGGTCACCGAGCGGACGCTCGGGCGCTGAACCCGGCGACCAGGGCGACGACGGGCCGGTGGGCGCGGACCTGGTCCGGTGACCAGTCCCCGGTGGCCCGGTCGTGGGTGACGATCCGGTAGATCAACGCCCGCAGCAGCACCTGGTCCCACCCCGGCAGGTGCGACCAGCGGTCGACCAGGTCCGGCGGCGCGTCGTACCAGCACAGGCAGTCCACGACCGCGACCGCCGCCGCCCACGACGCCGGTCGCCAGTACGGCGGCCAGTCGATGACCGCGGGCGGCAGGCCCTCGGCGAACAGCACGTTGCCCGGCAGGTCGCCGTGCACCACCTGGGCCGGCAGGTCCACCGGGCGGCGGGCGGCGACGAGCGGTTCCAGCAGGTCCAGTGCCGGCCGGCTCGCCTCGACCGGCAGTTCCTCCCAAGCGACGCGGTCGCCGGTCGACCACGGGTCGTCGCGCAGGTCGAGGTACCCGGGCCGGGCCACGTCGCGCACGGCCTCGTGGAACGCGATCCCGGCCCGCAGCACGTCGTCCGGTCGGCCGACGTCCGCGGAGCCCGCCACGAACCGGCACGCCTCCCACCCGTCGGCCACCCAGTCGCCGGTCGCGGACCGCACCGGTGGCGCGACCCGGAACCCGGTCGACGCCGGCAGCCCGGCGAGCACGACGGCCCGCCCGCGCCGCTCCGGCGGGAAGTCCACCGGCTTGAGGACCAGCGATCCGGCCTGCCACGTCCCACCCCGGCCGCCCGGCAGCGGCACGGGCTCCGCGGTGGCGCCGAACGCGGCGAGCGCGGTGCGCGGCGGTCGGGGCACGGTCGGGATCGTAGGCAACCCGGTCGCGGCGCGCGGCGTCTTTTCCGCGGAGGGGGACACATGACGCAGGCGGTGACCGCACGTCGTGCCGGACCGGCGTGGGCGGGGTGGGCCATCGGGGTGCCGATGAACCTCGCCCTGGGCCTGGTCGGCTACTACCCGATGGTCTTCCTGTGGCTGTTCGGCGCGGCGGTCGCCCAGGAGTGGGGCTGGGTGTCGTACGACCCGACCCTGACCGACGACGGCTTCACCCCGATCGTCTTCGGCGTGGTGGTGGCGTGGCTGGTCTTCCTGCCGATCGTCGTCGGCCTCAACCACGCCGTCACCCGCTCCACGGCGGTGCGGCGGCTGCCCTACCGGGTGGTCGCCGCGCTGCTCGTGGTGGTGCCGTTCGCGTACGCGCTGGTCACGGGAGCGTGATGCCGGTGATCTCCGCGCACGCGCCGAGCAGGCGTTCCTGCACCTCCACGTCGTACGCGGCCGGGTTGGCGCGCAGCTCCTCGCGCCACTTGAAGTAGCGGCCGGTGACGGTGGCGGCGGGCTCGTCGCTCGTGGCGAGCCACACCTGGGTGTCCGCGCCCTGCGGCAGCTCGTCGGTGGCGTTCGGGCCGCCCATCCTGGTCTTGATCCAACCGGGGTCGACGGCGTTGCTCAGCACGTCCGGCCACCGGCGGGCCACCGCGAACGCCAGCACCACGTCCAGCAGCTTGGAGTCCGAGTAGGCCTGCATGCCGTTCCACGGCCCGCGCTCGTGCTGGAGGTCGTCGAGGTCGGCCACGCCCTGCGACTCCAGCCCCGAGGTGAGGTAGACCAGCCGCCGGGGCCGGGGCATGAGCGCGGTGAGCACGTACGGCGCGAGGACGTTGACCTGGAACAACAGCTCCAGGCCGTCCTCGGTGACGGTGCGCTCGGGCAGGCCGCCGCCGAGCCCGGCGTTGTGCACGACCACGTCGAACGGCTCGGCGGCGACCGCCGCGGCCAGCTCCCTGGTCCGGGCGAGCGACGAGAGGTCACCGACCACCACGCCGGCCGCGTCCGGCACGGCGGCCAGCGCCTCCTCGGCCCGAGCCGCGTTGCGCGCGTGCAGCACCACCCGGTGCCCGAGGGCGGCCAGCGTGGCCGCCGTCTCCCGACCGATACCGTCCGACGAACCCGTCACCAGAACGCTCACCATGCGCGGCACCCTACAGTGGGAGCGCTCCCAACCGCTCAGCCGACGACCTGCCAGCGGGCCAGCTGCGCGGCCGGCCACCCGGTGTTCCCGGTGAACCGCAGCCGCACGTACCGGGCGCGCGCGTCGGCGGGCAGGGTGACGGTGACCGAGTTGCCGGTGGCCGGGTCGAACACGTACCCGGTCGCGCCGAGCAGCGTGGTGAACGCCGAGCCGTCCGCGCTCGTCTCCACCGCGACGGTCTGGGTGCGACGGCCCCACGCCGGGTTAGGCGGCACGGCCAGCACCATCCGGCGCGGCGCGGCCACCGCGCCCAGGTCGACCTGGATCCACTGCGGGAACGCGTTGTTCGCGCTCTCCCAGTAGCTGTTCGGGTCGCCGTCGACGGCGAGGTTGCTGCTGTAGGACTGGGTCTGGCTGCTCTGGGTCGTCGGCCGGCCCGCCGCCAGGTCGCGCTCGACCGGCGGCGTGTCGGTGAGCACCGGTTTCGTCGGGCGCACGGCGGTCAGCGCGAGCTGGCCCTTGAGCATCCGGCCGCCGTCGCCGGTGAGCCGCAGGTAGTAGTCCGACGAGCAGCGCGTGCCGTCCTCGTCCAGCGCCAGGAAACCGGAGCCGACCGGGATGCCGGCCTGCGTCTCGGGCGTCTTGGCGATCTGGTTGGCCTCGTTGTACTCGTCGAACATCGAGATGTAGATGCCCTGCGCGCCCAGGCGGACCATGTTGTAGAACTGCCGCCACATGAAGTCGCCGTGCGCGCGGTGCCGGCGGGACAGGTCGCCGGGCAGCACGCACGGCTGGTAGTCGATGCCCAGCCGGTTGCACTCGGCCTGGTCCGGCGAGTTCACGTTGGCGTAGAAGTTGTCGGCGTCGGCCACGCTCCCGATCCGGCCGACCATCCACGGCGAGATCATGTGGAAGCTGCGGTAGACGCCGCCGAACCCGGGCCGAGAGTCCTCGACCTCGCGCCGCCAGTGCGTCGGCACGCCGCCGATGAGGTACACGCCCTGGCCCTTGAACCAGTCGACGACGTCCTGGCACTGCTGCGGGGTGAACGGGCGGCCCGGGTCGTTGAAGCCGAAGCCCCAGACGCACACGACCGGCTTGCCGTTCTGCCGCGCGTACATGGGGGAGGAGGTGTACGCCCGCATCTTGTTCGTCCAGTCGGCCTTGATCTCCGACTGCATGTTCGTCCAGTTCGTGACGTCGTACATGACGTAGAACTTCACGCCGTGCGCCTCGGCGGCCCGCCGGACGTGGGCGGTGACGGCGTCGCGGATCGGACCCTCGCCGCCGGTGGGGTTGAACCGCTGGAGCGCGGCGGTGTCGCAGCCGTACTCGCGCATCCACCGGAAGTGCACGTCCACGGTCGAGTAGTCGTAGTTCGAGAAGAGGGTCGCCGGCCGGCCGTCGCCGAGGTTGGCGAACGCCGTCGGGTACTTGGTCGGGTAGTCGGTCATGTCCGGCCACGCCATGAGCGCGTGGTTGGACGGCGACGGCGGCTGACCCCAGTTGTTGCTCCAGTGCCACCAGCCGTTGAGGGGCGAGTTGTCGCCCTGGGCCGCGAACCAGCCCTGGTAGCCGACGGTGATCTTGCCGACCACGTCGCCCGGCGGGCTCGCCGCGCTCGCCGGGCTGGACGTGGTGGCCAAGGCGGAGGCGGCCAGGGCCGACCCGAGGAATGTCCTGCGTGACAGGGGCACCGCACGCTCCTTCGTTGGAGGGACGGCATCAGCATGCAAGAAGTGAGCAGCACCACGCAATAATTTGACAAACCGGGATTCCGGTGAGGGACCGGGACGTGCGGTCAGACCAGCCCGGCCAGCAGCGCCGCGGTCTCGCGCGGGCGGACCAGGACCCCGAGGTGGCTGGTGTCGAGCGTGCGCACGTCGAACGGGTTGTCCGGCAGCAGCGCGTCGGCCTCGCGGATGAACCGGTCCTGCAACCCGATCGGGATGGACCGGTCGCCGGTCACGCGGACGTAGGTGTGCGGCAGGCGGGCCCAGGCGACCGGGTCGACCCGGTCCTCGCCGCCGTCCAGGCTCTCGTCCGGCTCCAGGGTGTTGAGCGCGGCGAGGAACTCCGCCTCCGTGCCGTCGGCCAGGACCGCGGTCTTCAGCGTCGCCAGCAGGGCCGGGTCGCCGGTGCGCCAGTTCATCCGCAGCACGCCCAGCTCGGCCGGGCCGCCTGCGAGCAGGCCGGTGCCGAGGTCGTTGAGCGCGCTCGGCGCCCACTCGGGCTCCCGCGTGTACCCGCCCGAGGTCAGGTCGACGCAGCACCACGCGGTCAGGTACACGACCCGGTGCAGCAGCTCCGGGACCGCGTTCGCCACGCCGGTCACGGTCATCCCGCCCCGGCTGTGGCCGACCAGCACCACCGGACCGTGCTCGCCCGCCCGGCGCACGACGTCGATCACGTGCTCGACGTTGTCGGCGTGGCTCGCGCCACGGAGCGCGGCCGGTGCGGTGGCCAGGGCCGCCGCGTCCTGCGGTGCCTGGTAGGCCGCCGGGAACGTGGCGTCGAAGCCGTGCCCGGGCAGGTCGACGGCGAGCGCGCGGTGGCCGAGGAGGGTCAGCTCGCGCAGCAGGGGCGAGAAGTGGAACGAGTTGGCGTTGGAACCGTGCACGAAGACGAAGACCGCGTTCATGCCCGGATCCTCACACCCGGCCGTGACCGGGCCAGCAGCACGCCGCCGATCACGATCGCGCCCCCGACCAGGGTGTTCCACCCGATGGGCTCACCGAGCAGCACCACGCCGATCGCCGTGGACCACAGCGGCGTCACGAAGGTGACCGTGGACGCCACCGCGGGCCCGGCCGCGCGGATCACGTCGAGGTTCAGCACGTACGCCAGCCCGGTGCCCGCCACGCCGAGCACCACCAGCGCCACCGCGGCCGACGTCCCCGGCCACGACGGCAGCCCGCCCGCCACGGGCGCGACCACGGCCAGCTGGAGCGTCGCGCAGGTGATCTGCACCGCCGACAACGCGCTCGCGCTGTGGTCGCCGCCGGAGAAGAACCGGCGGGTGTAGGCGAAGCCCGCGCCGTAGCAGGTGATCGCGGCCAGGCAGGCCAGGCCGCCCCCGACGACGTCACCCGCCATCCCCTGCCACGCGCCCAGCACCACCAGCACACCCGCGAAGCCGACCACCAGCCCGCCGACCTGGGCCCGCGTGACCCGCTCGTCCGGCACGACCAGCAGCACGAACACCAGCGTGGCCAGCGGCGTGGCGGCGTTGAAGATCCCCGCCGGCACCGAGCCGATCAGCGTCTCACCGTGCGCGAGCAGCGTGAACGGCACCGCGTTCAGCAGCGCCGCGACCACCGCCGCGTGACCCCACGTGCGCCGGTCCCGCGGCACGGCCACGCCCTGCGCCAGGCACGTCGCCCACAGCGCGAGCGCGCCGAACAGGCAGCGTGCCGTCGCCACCCACACCGGGGGCACGCCGGCGTCCACCGCCACCTTGATCAACGCGAAGCTGCTGCCCCAGATGGCGGACAGCAGCACGAACTTCCCCGTGGTCTGCACCGGGCGAGGATCACTGGACCTGGCATGATGAGTCCAACAAGTGATCAACGCCTAGGCATGAGAGTTGTTCATGGCCCTGAACTTCGCGCAGCTCCGCGCGTTCCTCGCCGTCGTGGACGAGGGCGGCTTCGGCACGGCCGCCGAGGCGCTGGGCATCACCCAGTCCGCCGTGTCGCACGCCGTCGCCGCGCTCGAACGCACCCTCGGC
>NZ_JBFAAX010000194.1:0-10211 GCF_040639995.1 Actinosynnema sp. NPDC023658
GTCGGTGGGGACCCCGGTGATCGCGTCGGTGCCCGGGGCCACCAGGTCCCACAGGTCCTCCGGCGAGCCGACGCCGCCGGGGAACCGGCACGCCATGCCCACGATCGCGATCGGCTCCTGGTCCCGTGCCTCGACCTCTTCGAGCCGCCGTCGGACCTGGCGCAGGTCCGCGGTCGCCCGCTTGAGGTAGTCCCGGAGCCTTTCCTCGTTGCCCATGTCCACTCTCTTCTCAGGAAATTCCGAGTTCGCTGTCGAGGGCCGTGAAGAGCTCCTCGTCGGTGGCGGAGTCCAGGTCCTCCTCCGGGTCACCGGCGTCCGACCAGGCACGGGTCAGGGTCCGCAACCGGGCGGCGATCAGAGCCCGGTCCCCGTCGTCCGCGTCGAGCACGTCGAGCGCCGCCGCGAGACCGTCGAGGTCGGCCAGCACCCGTCGGGCCGGGTCCGCCTCGGACGGCGTGATCTCCGCGCCCAGGTACTCGGCCAGCGCGGCGGGTGTGGGGTGGTCGAAGACCAGCGCGGCCGGCAGGCGCAGGCCGGTGGCCGCCATCAGCCGGTTGCGCAGTTCGACGGCGGTGAGCGAGTCGAACCCCAGCTCCTTGAACGCCCGGTCGGGCTCGACCTGCTCCGCCGCGCCGTAGCCGAGGACGGTGCCAGCCTCACCTCGGACCAGGTCGAGCAGCACCGCGTCCCGCTCCGGCTGCGGCAGCCCGGCTACCCGTCGGGCCAGCGATTCCGCTGTCGAGCGGACGACCGTGCTCCGGTGGTCCCGGCCGACCAGGTCGCGGAACAGGGCCGTGCCCGCGTCGCGCGCGGCCCTGGTGTCCAGGCTGGTCGCCACCACGATCGCCTCGTCGCGGCGCAACGCGGCGTCGAACAGCGCCAGGCCGTACTCCGGGGACATGGGGGTGATGCCGCCACGTGCCCATCGCGCGAGGTCGGCCCGGTTCAGCAGGCCGCCCGTGACGCCTGAGCCGTCCCACAGACCCCAGGCCAGGGAGGTCGCCGGCAGGCCGTTGGCCCGGCGGTGTTGGGCGAGGGCGTCGAGGAACGCGTTGGCCGCCGCGTAGTTCGCCTGCCCCGGGCTGCCGGTGAGGCCGGCGGCCGAGGAGAACAGGACGAACGCGGACAGGTCCAGGTGCCGGGTCAGCTCGTGCAGGTGCCACGCCGCGTCCACCTTCGGCCGCAGCACGGCGTCCACCTGTTCCGGCGTGAGGCCGGTGAGGACGCCGTCGTCGAGCACACCGGCGGCGTGGACGACCGCGCTGAGCGGCGCCTCGACAGGGATCCCGGCCAGCACTCCCTCCAGCGCGTCCCGATCGGTGACGTCACACGCCACGACGTCCGCGTGCGCACCGAGCGCGGTCAACTCGTCAGCCAGGCCGGACGCGCGCTCCGGCCAGCGACCCACCAGCAGAAGCCGCCGAACACCGTGCCGGAGCACCAGGTGACGCGCGACCAGCCCACCGAGCGCACCGGTCGCACCGGTGACCAGCACGGTGCCTTCGGCTGTCGACCTGGGATTCGGATCCGTCGGTTCCACCCGTGCCAGTCGGGCCGCGTGGACCTGGCCGTCGCGCACGGCGAGTTGCGGCTCGTCGGTGGCCAGGGCGTCCACCACGGCGTGCGCGGATGTGTCGTCCACGTCCAGCAGCACGAACCGGTCGGGGTGTTCCGACTGGGCCGACCGGATCAAACCCCATGCGGCCGCCATCGCCGGGTCCACGTCGTCACTCGGACGGACTGCCACGGCTCCGCGGGTCACCACGGCGAGGCGGGCCGTGCTGAACCGCTCGTCGGCCACCCACTCCCGTGCCAGCGTCAGGGCGCGCTGGACGGCGTGGTGAGCACCGGTGCTCGGATCGACCGCCGCAGGATCGAGGGGGACTAGCACGACGTCGGGACGGTCGCCGTTGAGCTGGGCCAGGTCGGAGTACAGCGGCAGGTCTCCGAGCGGAGAGGTGCCGACGACCGCCCAGTTCACCGGCGTGTGGGTCGGCGTCACCCGCACGGACCGCCACACCGGGGCGAACAGGGAGTCGCGGTGCGTTGCACCGGCCAACCGGTCCGGTGAGACCGGTCGAACCACCAACGAGTCGACCGTCGCCACCCGGTTGCCGCCGGTGTCGAAAGCGTCGATCGAGACTTCGTCGTCGCCGGAACGGGTGAGTCGGACGTGCAGGGCGGTCACGTTGCCGGCGTGCACGCTCACGCCCTTCCACGAGAACGGCAGGCGCGGCTGGTCGCCCTCGTCGGTGAGGGCGAGGGCGTGCAGGGCGGCGTCGAACAGGGCGGGGTGCAGGGTGAAGCCTTCGGTGTCCGTGCCGTCGGGGAGCTCGACCTCCGCGTAGACGTGGTCGCCGTGCCGCCACGCGGCCCGAAGCCCGCGGAACGTCTGACCGTGATCGACACCGAGCACCGCGAACCTCGCGTAGGCGTCCTCGGCGGTGAGAGGTGTCGCCGCAGGAGGCCATTCCGCGTTGCCGGCGGGGCTGTGCCGTGTGGTCTCACCCAGCAGGCCGGTGGCATGACGCGTCCACTCCTCGGCATCGTCCGTTCGGGAGTGGACGGCGACCCGGCGGTGTCCGGCCTCGTCCGCGCCCACGGAGAGCTGGACGGTGACCGTGCCCCGCTGCGGGACCGTGAGCGGCGCTTCGAGGGTGAGCTCTTCGACACGACCGCAACCGACGCGGTCACCTGCGTGGACGGCGAGATCGACCAACGCCGTTCCGGGCAGCAGCACGGTTCCCATGACCGCGTGGTCGGCTAGCCACGGGTGGGACTGGAGCGACAGCCGGCCGGTGAGGAACAGGCCGTCACCGTCCGCCGGCTCGACCACGCCGCCGAGCAGCGGATGACCCGTCGTCCCGACGCCGAGGGCCGCCGCGTCGGTGGGCACAGACTTCGGGATGAGCCAGTAGTGGTGGTGTTGGAAGGGGTAGGTGGGGAGGTGGTGGTGGGTGGGTGTGGGGTGCCAGTTGATTGTGGTGGTGTGGTGGGTGTGGAGTTGTGTGAGTGCGGTGGTGAGGGTGGTGGTTTGGGGTGTGGTGTGGTGTTGGGTGGGGATGACGGTGTGGGGTGTGGTGTGTGTGGTGGGTGGTGTGAGGGTGGTGGTGGGTCCGATTTCGAGGTAGGTGGTGACGCCTGCGTTGTCGAGGGTTTGGATGGTGGTGTGGTATTGGACGGTGTGGCGGATGTGGTCGGTCCAGTACTGGGCGTTTGTCAGCTGGTCCGGTGTGGCGATGGTTCCGGTGCGGTTGGAGATGATGGGGATGGTGGGTGGGTGGTAGGTGAGTGTGGCGGCGGTGGTGTGGAAGTGTTCGAGGATGGGGTCCATGTGGTGTGAGTGGAAGGCGTGGCTGACGTTGAGGGTGGTGGTTTTGTGGCCGTGTTGGGCGAGTGTGTTGGCGATGTGGTGTGTGGTGTCGTGGTCGCCGGTGATGACGAGTGAGGTTGGGCTGTTGATGGCGGCGATTGTGGTGCCTGGTCGGAGTAGGGGCTGGATGTGGTCTTGGGTGGTGTTGATGGCGATCATGGTTCCGCCTGTGGGGGCGGTTTGCATGAGTCGGGCTCGTGTGGCGACGAGTGTGGTGGCGTCGGTGAGGTCGAGGATTCCGGCGAGGTGTGCTGCGGTGAGTTCTCCGAGTGAGTGTCCGGCGAGGTAGTCGGGGTGGATGTCGTGGTGTTGCAGCAGGCGGTAGAGGGCGATTTGGTGGGCGAAGAGGGCTGGTTGGGTGTATTCGGTTCGGTTGAGCAGGTCGGGATGGTGGAACATGACGTCGCGTAGTGGGTGTTCGAGGTGTGTGTTGAAGTGTTCGCAGACTTCGTCGAGGGCGGCGGCGAATACGGGGTTGTTGTGGTGGAGTTCTTTGCCCATGCCGGGGTGTTGTGAGCCTTGGCCGTTGAACAGGAATGCGAGTTTGCCGGGGCGTGCTTGACCGGTTATCACGGTGGGCAGTGGTTGGTCGTTGGCCAGGGCGGTCAAGCCGTTGAGCAGTTCTTCCGTGGTGTCGCCGGTGATCGCTGCGCGGTGGTCGAAGGTGGTGCGTGTGGTGGCCAGGGCGTGGGCCACTGCGATGTGGTTGATGTCCGGGTTGGCGGTGATGAAGGCGTGCAGGTTCCGGGCCTGGTCGCGTAGTGCGGGTTCGGTTCTGGCGGACAACAGCAACGGCAGGTGAGTGTCTGATGTGGACACTTCGGCTGGCGCGGCTTGTTCGAGGATGGTGTGTGCGTTGGTGCCGCTGATGCCGAAAGAGGAGACCGCTGCCCGGCGCGGGTGCCCGTCCACAGTCCAGTCCACTGGTTCGGTGAGCAGGGTGATGTTGCCGGAGTTCCAGTCGACGTGCGGTGACGGCGCGTCGATGTGCAGGGTCTTGGGCAGTCGGCCGTGCCGCATGGCCATGACGAGCTTGATGATTCCTGCCACGCCTGCGGCGGCTTGGGTGTGGCCGATGTTGGACTTGATCGCTCCTAGGTACAGTGGTCGGTCGCGGTTTTGTCCGTAGGTGGCGAGTAGGGCTCCGGCTTCGATGGGGTCGCCCAGGCTGGTTCCGGTGCCGTGGGCTTCGACGGCGTCGATGTCGGTGGGTGACAGGCCCGCGTTGGTCAGTGCTTGGGTGATGACGCGTTGTTGGGAGGGGCCGTTGGGTGCGGTGAGGCCGTTGGACGCACCGTCCTGGTTGACCGCGCTGCCGCGGACCACGGCGAGGACGCGGTGGCCGTTGCGCTGCGCGTCGGAGAGGCGTTCCAGGACGAACAGGCCCGCGCCCTCGCCCCACCCGGTGCCGTCGGCGGCCGCGGCGAAGGGCTTGCACCGGCCGTCGGCTGCCAGGCCGCGCTGTCGGCTGAACTCGGTGAACGGCCCTGCTGTCGCCATGACCGTGACGCCGCCGGCCAGCGCGAGCGAACATTCGCCGTTGCGCAGCGCCTGTGCGGCGAGGTGGACCGCGACCAGCGAGGACGAGCACGCCGTGTCCACCGTCATCGCCGGACCTTCCAGCCCGAGCGTGTAGGAGATCCGGCCCGAGGCGACGCTCGTCGTGGTGCCGGTCGCCAGGTACCCCTCGACGCCCTCGGGCACGCGCGACAGCCCCGACGCGTACCCCTGGGGGATCACGCCCGCGAACACGCCGGTGTCGGTGCCGCGCAAGGACGATGGGTCGATGCCGGCTCGTTCGACGGCTTCCCAGGCGGTTTCGAGGAGTAGTCGTTGCTGGGGGTCGGTGGCGAGTGCCTCGCGGGGGCTCATGCCGAAGAACGCCGCGTCGAACTCGTCCGCGTCGTGGAGGAACCCACCTTCGCGCGCGTAGCTCTTGCCCGACCGGTCGGGATCGGGGTCGAAGAGGTCCGCCAGGTCCCACCCCCGGTTGTCCGGGAACGGTCCGATGGCGTCGGTGCCGGCTTCGAGCAGCCGCCACAGGTCCTCCGGCGACCGCACCCCGCCCGGGTAGCGGCAGGCCATGCCGATGATCGCGATCGGCTCGCGGTCCCGGGACTCCGCCTCCCGCAACCGGCCCCGGGTCTCGTGCAGCTCGGCCGTGACCTTCCTGAGGTACTCGACCACCTTGCCTTGGTCCGCCATCGTCAGCTCCTCAGGAGATGCCCAGCTCGTTGTCGATGAAGTCCAGGACGTCGTCGACGGTTCCGGTGTGGATCGCGGTCGCGACATCGACGTCCGAGTCGACCCGCGCCCCGCCGATGGTCTTCAGCAGCGCCTGCAGGCGGTTGACCACCACGGCGTTCACCGCCTCGTCCACCTCGCCGAGCTCCTGCTCCAACTTGTCCAGCGCGGACAGGACGAGGTCCTCCGCGGCCGGTTGGAGCACGCGGAGCAGGTGCGCCGCCAGTGCCGTCGGGGTGGGGTGGTCGAAGACGAGGGTGGCGGGCAGGCGCAGGCCGGTGGCGGTGTTGAGGCGGTTGCGCAGTTCGACGGCGGTGAGCGAGTCGAACCCGAGCTCCTTGAACGTCCGCTCGGCCTCGACGCCGTCTACGGCGGGGTGGTCCAGCACGGCGGCGACGGTGGAGCGCACCACGTCGACGAGGACCTGTCCTCGTTCCTCGGCGGGCACTGCCGCCAGCCGTTCCGCCAACGACACCCCGCCTGCCACCGCCTTCCGCGGACGTTGCCGCACCAGACCCCGGAGCACCGCCGGCAGGGTCCCGGCGTCGGCTTGGTCGCGCAGGCGGGCGCTGTCGATGCCGGCCGCCACTACCACCGGCTGGGATTGCGTGACGGCGGCATCGAACAGGGCCAGGGCCAGGTCGGTGTCCAGCGGCGTCAAACCGTTGCGGATCATGCGTTTCACGTCGGTGTCCGCGAGGTGCCCCGTCATCCCGCTCCGCTGCGACCAGTATCCCCAGGCGATGCTGGTGGCGGGGAGGTTGTGGGCGTGGCGGTGGTGTGCGAGGGCGTCGAGGTAGGTGTTGGCGGCGGCGTAGTTGGCTTGTCCTGGTGTGCCGAGTGTTGCGGCTGCGGAGGAGAAGAGGATGAAGGCGTCGAGGTTGGTGGTGTGGTGGTGGAGGTGGTGTGCGGGGGTGGTTTTGGGTTGGTGGGTGGTGGTGAGGTGGTGGGGGGTGAGGGTGGGGATGGTGGCGTCGGCGAGTGTGCCGGCGGTGTGGATGATGGCGGTGAGTGGGTGGTCTGGGGGTATGTCGTGGAGTGTTTGGGTGAGTTGGTCGGGGTTGGTGATGTCGCAGGTTTTGATGGTGATGTGGGCGTTGAGGGTGAGGAGTTGGGGTGCGTTGGGTGCGTGGGGTCCTTGTCTGCTGAGGAGGAGGATGTGGCGTGCGTGGTGGTGGTTGACGAGGTGGTGGGTGATGAGGGTGCCGAGGGTGCCGGTGCCGCCGGTGATGAGGATGGTTCCGTCGGGGTTCCAGGGTGGGCTGGTCTCCGGGTGGGGTGGTGGTCCTGGTGAGGCGGGGGATGTGGAGGGTGTTGGTTCGGATGGCGATCTGTGGTTCGCGGGTAGCGATGGCGGTGCCGATCGTGGTGGTGTCGTCTGTGGTGGTGGTGGTGTCGTCGGTGTCGATGAGGGTGATGCGGTTGGGGTTTTCGGCTTGGGCGCTGCGGACGAGTCCCCAGACGGCGGCGGTGTCGAGGTTGGGGATGTCTTCGCCGGGGTGGGTTGCGACGGCGTTGTGGGTGAGGATGGCCAGGTGTCGTGGGTTGTCGGTGGTGAGCCAGTGTTGGAGGTGTGTGAGCGTGGCTTGGACGGGGTTTTCGTCCGGCACCCGGAACACCTCGAAGTCCGGCTCGGACGCTCGCGGAGTCGTCGACAGCGGCATCCAGGTGACCTCGTACAAGGTGTGCGTCGAGGGGGCGAGCCGGGTGGGGTCCACAGGGCGCAGCGCCAACGACCCAATGGTGATCACCGGCTGACCGGCGGTGTCGATGGCAGTGACGCTGATCGTGTCGTCGTCTGTTGTCGTGATGTGCGCGCGGAGCGCCTTCGCGTCCGTGGCGTGCAGGTGGACGTCCGTCCAGGCGAACGGCAGCCGGACCTGGCGGTCGGCGTCCGTCAGCGCGAGGACGTGCAGGGCGGCGTCCAGCAGCGCAGGGTGGATGTCGAACCCGGTGGTGTCGGTGTCGTCGGGTAGCGCGATGTCGGCGTAGAGGCCGTCGCCGTCTCGCCAGGCTGCTCGGAGGCCCTGGAAGACCGGGCCGTAGTCCAAGCCGGTGCCGGCCAGGTCGTCGTAAACGGTGCCGACGTCCAGTGGCGTGGCTCCTGCCGGCGGCCATACATCGTGCCGGGGGACGTAGTCGTGGTGGGTGGTGCTCAGCGTTCCTGTTGCGTGTCGAGTCCACTCGGCGGCGTCGTGCGGGCGTGAGTGGATGCCGATGGTTCGTCGATTGCCCTCGTCGGGCTCGGTGATCGTGACCTGGAGGCGGGTATCGCCGTCCTCGGCCAAGGTGAGCGGTGTGTGCACCGTCAGGTCGTCGATGTGCTCGTAGCCGAGGTTCCCGGCCGTGTGCAGAGCCAGTTCCAGGAACGCGGTCCCGGGCAACAGCACGGTGTCCGCGACGGCGTGATCTCCGAGCCACGGTTGCACGACGGGCGACAGCCGTCCGGTGTAGATGATGGAGTCGTCTTCGGCTGACGTGACCGCCGCGTCCAGGAGCGGGTGGTCAGGTGTGGTGAGGCCGACGGTGCCCAGGTCGGCGGTCCCGGTGTCGTGTAGCCAGTAGTGGTGGTGTTGGAAGGGGTAGGTGGGGAGGTCGAGGGTGGTTGTGGTGGGGTGCCAGTGGGTAGGGAGGCCGTGGGTGTGTGCGGTGGCGAGTGGTGTGTGGAGGGTGGTGTGGTCGCGGTGGAGTGTGTGGAGGACGAGTGCGGTGTCGAGGGTTTCCTGTGTTGCGGTGGTGAGGACGGGGTGGGGGCTGATTTCGATGTAGGTGGTGTGTCCGTCGTTGTGGAGTTGTTGGAGTGTGGGGTGGAAGTGGACGGGGTGGCGGAGGTTTCGGTACCAGTAGTCGGTGTCGAGTCGGGTGGTGTCGTGGATGTGCGCGGCGGTGAGGGTGGAGTAGAAGGGGATGTCGGCTTGAGCGGGGGTGATGTGGGCGAGGGTGGTGTGGATGTGGTGGTGGAGTGTGTCGATGTGGGGTGTGTGGGAGGCGTAGTCGACTGGGATGGGTTTGGCGCGGATGCCTTGGGTTTGGCAGTGGTTGATGAGTTGTTGTACGGCTTGGGTGTTGCCTGCGATGACGGTGGTGTGGGGGCTGTTGTGTGCGGCGATGTGGAGGTCGTGGTGGAGTAGGGGTTGTAGTTGGTGTGGGGGTAGTGCGATGGAGGCCATGGTGCCGGTGCCGCGGAGGTGGGTGGCGATGGCTTGGCTGCGGAGGGCGCTGATGGTGGTGGCGTCGGTGAGGGTGAGTGCTCCGGCGATGTGGGCTGCGGCGATTTCGCCTTGGGAGTGTCCGATGACGGCGTCGGGGTGGATGCCGTGGTGTTGCCAGGTGCGGGCGAGGGCGACCATGGTGGCGAACAGGGCGGGTTGCACGATGTCGACCCGGTCCAGCCAGGTGTCGTCGTCGCCGCGCAGGATGTCGAGCAGGTCCCAGTCGACGTGTGCGGTCAGCGCTTCGGCGCAGGCTTGGATGTGTTCGGCGAACACGGGCGAGGTGTCGAGCAGCGCGCGTCCCATGCCGACCCATTGAGAGCCTTGGCCCGGGAAGACGAACACGGTCTTGCCGGATGCCGTCGCCTGACCGGTGATGATGTCGGGTGCCGGCTTGTCGTCGGCCAAGGCTGCCAAGCCGGTGAGTTCGTCGCCCAGGATGGCGGCTCGGTGTTGGAACCGGGTGCGGCCGGCGAGGGCGTGGGCCACTGCGACGCGGTCGATGTCGGGGTTGGCGGTGACGAAGGCGTGCAGGTTCCGGGCCTGATCGCGCAATGCCGATTCGGTCTTGGCCGACAACAACAACGGCAAGGAGGAGTCCGGTGTGGACGGTTCAGCCGGTGCAGCTTGTTCGAGGATGATGTGGGCGTTGGTGCCGCTGATGCCGAAGGACGACACGGCAGCTCGCCTCGGCCGGCCGTGCTCGGGCCAATCCACTGGTTCGGTGAGCAGGGCGAGGTTGCCGGAATTCCAGTCGACGTGCGGCGACGGCGCGTCGACGTGCAGGGTCTTGGGCAGCAGGCCGCGCCGCATGGCCATGACCAGCTTGATGATGCCCGCCACGCCGGCGGCGGCCTGCGTGTGGCCGATGTTGGACTTGATCGACCCGAGGTACAGCGGCACGTCGCGGTTCTGCCCGTAGGTGGCGAGCAGCGCTCCGGCCTCGATCGGGTCGCCCAGGGTGGTGCCGGTGCCGTGGGCTTCGACGGCGTCGACGTCGGCGGGGGAGAGGTCGGCGTCGGCAAGGGCCTGGCTGATCACGCGTTGCTGCGACGGGCCGTTCGGAGCGGTCAGCTGGCTGCTGCGGCCGTCCTGGTTGACCGCGCTTCCGCGCACCACTGCCAGGACCCGGCGTCCGTTGCGCCGTGCGTCGGAGAGCCGTTCGAGCAGCACGAGCCCGGTGCCCTCGCTCCAACCGGTGCCGTCCGCCGCGGCGGCGAAGGGCTTGCACCGGCCGTCCGGCGCCAAGCCGCGTTGCCGGCTGAACTCCACGAACAGGTCGGGCGTCGCCATCACGGTCACGCCGCCGGCCAGCGCGAGCGTGCACTCGCCGTTGCGCAGCGCCTGTGCGGCGAGGTGGACCGCGACCAGCGAGGACGAGC
>NZ_JBFAAX010000195.1:0-10201 GCF_040639995.1 Actinosynnema sp. NPDC023658
CTGGGGCGGGGCCGCGGGGGGGGTGTTGGGGGGCCGCGCCCACCCCCCCCGTCCGGGGCAGGTCAGACGCGGGTCACCGCGACCCGGACCTTCCGACCGTCCCCGACCACGCCGTCCGAGCCCTCGGCCACCTCGCCGTACTCGGCCGACTCGGCCAGGGTCTCCTCCTTCACGAACGCCTCGAACCGGCGCACCGCGTCCTCCGCGTCCGACGGCAGCTGCACCACCAGGCGGATCCGGTCCGACACGTCCAGCCCGGCGTCCTTGCGCGCCTGCTGCACCACGCGCACCAGGTCGCGGGCCACGCCCTCGGCCGCCAGCTCCTCGGTCACGACCGTGTCCAGCACGACCAGCCCGCCGCTGTTCGGCAACGCCGCCGTGGCGCCCTGGTCGGTGGCGACCAGCCGCTGCTCGTACTCCTCCGGGAACAGCTCGATCCCGGCGGCCACGACCTTGCCGTCCACCTCCTGCCAGTCACCCGCCTTCACGGCCTTGATGACCTTCTGCACGTCCGGCCCGAGCCGGGGACCGGCGGCACGCGCGTTGACCGCGAGCTGGAAGTGGCCGTGCGCGTCCACGTCCGTGGTCAGCTCGACCTCCTTGACGTTCACCTCGTCCCGCAGCACCTCGGTGAACGCCGCCAGCGGAGCCACGTCCGCCGCCGCGATGACGAGCTTCGCCAACGGCAACCGCACCCGCAGCCGGTTGGACTTGCGCAGCGACAACGCCGTGGACGCCACCTGCCGCACCTGGTCCATCGCGGCCACCAGCTCGTCGTCCGCGGGCAGGTCCGCCACCGACGGGTAGTCCGCCAGGTGCACCGACCGGCCACCGGTCAGCCCCCGCCAGACCGACTCCGTGGTCAGCGGCAGCAGCGGCGCGGCCACCCGGCACACGACCTCCAGCACGGTGTGCAGCGTGTCGATCGCGTCCTGCTCGCCCGCCCAGAACCGGTCGCGCGAGCGCCGCACGTACCAGTTGGTCAGCACCTCCAGGAACTCCCGGATCGACGCGCACGCGCCGGAGACGTCGTAGGCGTCCAGCTGCGCCGTCACCCCGGCCACCAGGTCGTGCGCCTTCGCCAGCACGTACCGGTCCAGCACGTGCGGCGAGTCGGTCCGCCAGGTGCCCTCCACCCCGTCCGCGTTGGCGTACAGGGCCAGGAAGTACCAGGAGTTCCACAACGGCAGCACGGCCTGCCGCACCGCGTCGCGGATGCCGCGCTCGGTCACCACCAGGTCGCCGCCGCGCAGGATCGGGGACGCCATGAGGAACCACCTCATCGCGTCGGACCCGTCGCGGTGGAACACCTCGTTGACGTCCGGGTAGTTCTTGCGCGACTTGGACATCTTCTGCCCGTCGTCGCCCAGCACGATCCCGTGCGCCACGCAGTTGCGGAACGCCGGCCGGTCGAACAGCGCCGTGGCCAGCACGTGCATGGTGTAGAACCAGCCGCGCGTCTGGTTGTTGTACTCGACGATGAAGTCGCCCGGGTAGTGGTCCTCGAACCACGTGCGGTTCTCGAACGGGTAGTGCACCTGGGCGAACGACATCGAGCCGGACTCGAACCAGCAGTCCAGCACCTCCGGCACCCGCCGCATGGTCGACCGACCCGTCGGGTCGTCGGGGTTCGGCCTGGTCAGGTCGTCGATCGTGGGCCGGTGCAGGTCGGTCGGGCGCACGCCGAAGTCGCGCTCCAGCTCGTCCAGCGAGCCGTAGACGTCCACCCGCGGGTACGCCGGGTCGTCCGACACCCACACCGGGATGGGCGAGCCCCAGAACCGGTTGCGGGAGATGTTCCAGTCGCGGGCGTTCTCCAGCCACTTGCCGAACTGGCCGTCCTTGACGTGCTCGGGCACCCAGTTGATCTGCTGGTTCAGCTCGACCATGCGGTCCTTGAACCGGGAGACCGCGACGAACCACGACGACACCGCGCGCTGGATCAGCGGGGTGTCGCACCGCCAGCAGTGCGGGTACGGGTGGTCGTAGGTCTCGTGGCGCAGCAGCAGGCCCGCTTCCTTCAGGTCGCGGATGATCGCCTTGTTCGCCTCGAAGACCTGCTGCCCCTCGTACGGCGGCACGTCGGCGGTGAACCGGCCGTGCGCGTCGACCGGCACGACGACCTCGATGTCCGCCGCGTCGGTGACGACCTTGTCGTCCTCACCGAAGGCCGGGGCGATGTGCACGATGCCCGTGCCGTCCTCGGTGGTGACGTAGTCGGCGGCCAGCACCTGGTGGGCGTTCTCCCGGCCGACGAAGAAGTCGAACGGCGGCGCGTACTTGCGCCCGACCAGGTCCGCGCCCTTGACGCGGGCCACGACCGGCGGCTCCTCGCCCAGCTCGCGGGCGTACGCGGGCACGCGGGCCTCCGCGAGCAGGTAGCGCTCGCCGTTCGCCTCGACCGTCACGTAGTCCACGTCCGGGTGCACGGCGGCGGCCAGGTTCGACGGCAGCGTCCACGGCGTGGTCGTCCACACCAGGGCGAGCTCGCCGGTCTCCAGGCGCAGGCCGACGGTGACCGCCGGGTCCTGCCGGTCCCGGTAGGTGTCGTCCATCTTCGTCTCGGTGTTGGACAGCGGCGTCTCGCAGCGCCAGCAGTACCAGAGCACCCGGAAGCCCTCGTAGACCAGACCCTTGTCCCACAGGGTCTTGAAGGCCCACATGACGCTTTCCATGAAGTCCAGGTCGAGGGTCTTGTAGTCGTTGTCGAAGTCCACCCAGCGGGCCTGCCGGGTCACGTAGTCGCGCCACTGGTCGGTGTAGCGGAGCACCGACGTGCGGCAGACCTCGTTGAACTTCTCGATGCCGAACGCCTCGATCTCGCTCTTGGACGAGAACCCGAGCTGCTTCTCCGCCTCCACCTCGGCGGGCAGGCCGTGGGTGTCCCAGCCGAAGCGCCGCTCGACGTGCTTGCCGCGCATGGTCTGGTAGCGCGGGATGAGGTCCTTGACGTACCCGGTGAGCAGGTGGCCGTAGTGCGGCAGGCCGTTCGCGAACGGCGGGCCGTCGTAGAAGACGAACTCGTTCGCCCCGTTGTCCCCGGCCGGGCGGGCGTCGATCGACGCCTGGAACGTCCCGTCGGACTTCCAGAAGTCGAGCACGCCCTCCTCGAGGGCGGGGAAGGACGGCTGGGAGGGAACGGAACCCTCGCCTGCCTTCGGGTAGGCCATCGTGCTGCTCCTCGCGTGCGTCGACCGGCTCACGGGGACGACACGCCGGTCACGGCGCACCGCGGTACCACCCCGCTTGCCAGGGCGCGAGGGCACTGGCCTCTCTTTTCGACGGCTGTGACGGGCCGCTCCCGTCCGGCTCTACTGAGGCGCGACCGCGCCCGTTCTTCCGGAGGCTCCCCGGTGATGGCCGGATCAACGCCGTGCTACCACCCAGGGTAGCCGAACGGCGCAAACCGCTTTGACCAGGTGCGCACCGACGCCCTCCGCCCGCGCGACGCGGAGCAGCCGGGCGGCTTCGGCCGGATCGACTCCGGCCAGGCAGGTTCGGTCAGGCAGGTCAGGTCAGGCAGGTTCGGCAACGTCGGCCGTAAAGGTTCGGGCGGGTCGGCTCCGGCACGGCGGGTCCGGCGGATCGGCTCGGACCGGACTAGGCGGGTTCCGACCGGTCGGCGGCCCGTTTGCGGGCGGAGAGGCCGGCGTCCGGGCGGCAGACCGCGCACGGCGTGAACCCGAGCCGGCGGGCCTCGTCGACCGGCAGGCCGAAGGTGGACCGCGACCCGAGCCAGACGCACTCGGGGAGGTGGTAGCGCGGACGTTCGTCCACCACCCGCACCTCGTCGGTGAGCTCGCTCACCACCAGGGCGTCGGCAGCGTCGGTGTCCTCTTCGCCGGGCTCGAGGTCCACCTGATCGTGTCGGACGCCCGGCGTGTCGGACCCGGTCTCGTCCGCCGGGAGCGGTCGATCACCGGTGACGACCGGGTGGTCGACGACTGCGGTGCCGGCAGCCCCGGGGCTCGACCGGCGGCGAAGCCACCAGTCGAGCACCAGGACCACGGCCGCGGCCCCGCTCGCACCCACGGACAACCAGGCCCAGTAGGTCTGGGCGCTGGTCAGCGCGGGCACGAGCAACCCCAGGGCTGCCAGCACCAACAGCAGGACTATGGAGAGCACGCGCAGCAGACTAGATCAGCAACGCCGATCAGCCGGCCTCGGCGCGCGCCCCGAAGGAGTAGCCACCCTGCTGACGGCCCTCGGACGGCGCCGCGGGGGCACGGTCCTGCAGGTCGCGCAACGACGACTCGAGCATCGTCTTGAGCCGGGTGCGGTACTCGCGCTCGAAGGTCTGCAGCTTGTCGATCTGCTTCTCGAGCGTGTTCTTCTCCTGGGTGATGTTGCCCATCACCTCGGCGTGCTTGCGCTGCGCGTCGCGGTCGAGCGCGCTGGCCTTCTCGCGGGCCTGCCGCTCCAGCGTCTCGGCGCGGGTTCGCGCGTCGTTGAGCATGGTCTCGGCACGCGTGCGCGCCTCGTTGACCATGGTGTCGGCCTTGGACCGCGCCTCGGACAACAGCTGCTCGGACTTGGTCCGGGCCTCCGACAGCATCCCGTCGGCCTCGGCCTTGGCCTCGCCGGTGAGCCGGTCGGCCATCTCCTGGGCCAACCCGAGCACCTTCGCGGCCTGGACGTGGTGGTCCCCACCACCGCCGGGCGACGTCTGCTCCAGCGCCGAGGGGGGTGGCACCGGTGCGAGCCGGCGCGGCTCGTCGACGACGCGGCTCGGGCCGACGCCCGCGGCAACCTTCGCCCGGGCGTCTTCGAGGTCGGCACGCGCGGTCTCGACCTGCTGGTCGAGCTGCTCGACCTGCTGGCGCAGGTCGTTGTTCTCCTCGATCAGTCGGGCCAGTTCGCCCTCAACCAGGTCGAGGAACGCGTCCACCTCGTCCTCGTTGTAGCCCCGCTTGCCAATCGGCGGCTTGCTGAACGCGACGTTGTGCACGTCCGCGGGGGTCAACGGCATCAGATCACCTCACGCACTCTGGGCTGTGGACATCCCCGGTCCCCTCACCTGGGATCGGCTACTCGCATCAGAATGATAACGACCAGCAACAGCACAATAATGGACAAGTCCAGTCCGACGCCGCCGATCCGCACGGTCGGGATGATCCGACGCAGCAAGCGGACCGGAGGGTCGGTCACGGTGTAGACGGTCTCGAGCGCCACCGCGACACCGCCCGCAGGCCGCCAACTCCTGGCGAAACTACGGACGAGCTCCACCACGACACGCGCCGTGAGCAGCAGCCAGAACGAGAACAACACGTAGTAGACCACGAGCCAGAGGGCATCCACAGCATCAACTGTGCCATCACTCACCCCTGGTTGAGGAACCCGCCCTCCGCGAGCCGCCTCCGGTCCTCCGCCGTGACGTCGATGTTCGGCGGTGAGAGAAGGAACACCTTGTTGGTGACCTTGTCGATGGAGCCGCGCAGCGCGAACGCCAACCCGGCCGCGAAGTCCACCAGGCGCTTGGCGTCCGCGTCGTCCATGTCGGTGAGGTTCATGATCACCGGCGTGCCGTCGCGGTAGTGCTCCCCGATGGTCCGCGCCTCGTTGTAGCTGCGCGGGTGCAGGGTGGTGATGCGGCCCAGCTGGTGGTTCGCCGGTTCCGGGGCGGGCCGCAGCCTGCCCACCGGCTCGCGTTGCGGCTCCACGGCCAGCGCTCCGTGCGTCTCCGGGGTCCACGGCCGCCGCGGGCGGGCACCGCGCTCCGGCTGCTCGTAGTCGTCCGCGTCGTCGAGCTCGGCGCGGTAGCCGTTGAACGAACGGCGGCGGGCGGTGCGCTGCTCCGGGTACCGCTGGTCGTAGTCGTCCGCGTCGGCGTACTCGGACCGGTAGTCCGCGTAGCGGCGGTCGTCCTCGTAGGCGGCCGGGTCGTCGGCGTACTCGGCGGGAACCATCCCGAAGTAGGCCTTCAGCTTGTGAAACCCGCTCATGGCTCGAGCCCTTCCTCCGCCGAGATCCCTACCCGCAAGGACGTCGCGGCCGTCCCAGAGGTTCCAGACAGTTACGGCGAGGCTAGTCTCCGGCTGCCCATCAACGCTGTTCCGACACGCACGCACGTAGATCCGTGTGCGATGGCATCCTCCAGGTCACCGCTCATCCCCGCCGAGATCACGGTGGCACCGGGATGATCGGCCCGCAAGCGGGTTACCGCTTCATAAAGAGCGGCAAACGCCTGCTGTGGAGACATCCCAAGGGGTGCGACGGTCATCACACCCCGGAAAATAAGTTCACTCGATCGTGCTACGTGATCGGCCAGTCGCGGAAGGTCACCGATCGGGTGACCACCGCGGGTCTCGTCGCCGTCGATGCTGACCTGGACGAGCACTTCGGTGGGTTCGGTCGCCGCCTTGGCGATGGCGTCCGCGAGCCGGGTCGAGTCGACCGTGTCGACCCGGTCGGCCCAGCGCAGGACCGACTTGGCCTTGTTGCGCTGCAACGAGCCGACCATGTGCCACTTCGCCGCGGCGCCCGGCCGCAGCTCGGCGAACTCGGCGGTCTTGCGGCTCGCCTCCTGGTCGCGGTTCTCCGCGAACGCGGTGAGCCCGAGGTCGCTGAGGATCACCACGTCCTCGACCGGGAACGTCTTGGTGACGGCCAGCAGCTCGACCTCGTCCACCGACCTGCCCGCGGCGGCGCAGGCGTCGGCGATGCGCTCCCTGACCTCGGCCAGCGACAGGGCCAGCTCCTCGCGCCGGTTCACGGTTCCATCCAGACGACGCCGGCGAGCCGGCCCGTGCCGGGGTCGCGGCGGTGGCTGAACAGCGACTTCTCCTCCACCGTGCACCGCGGGTCGACGCCGATCCTCGCCACGCCCGCGTCGGCCAGCTGCTGCCAGATGCCCGCCCGCAGGTCCAGGGCGGGCTTGCCGGACCTGGTCTTCGACGCGCTGCCCGGCAGGTGCTGCTCGACGTCGTCGCGCATCGCGGCGGGCACCTCGTAGCACTGGCCGCAGACCGCCGGCCCCAGCAGCACCTCGACCCGGTCCTTGCTCGCGCCCAGCTCGACCATGCGGTCCAAAGCGGCCGGGACGACCCCGACCCGCGCGCCGACCCGCCCGGCGTGCACGGCGGCGATCACGCCCGCCTCGGGGTCACCGAGCAGCACCGGCACGCAGTCGGCGGTCAGCACGACCAGCCCCAGCCGCGGCTGGGCCGTGACGACGGCGTCCGTGGCCTCCAGCGGTTCGGCGGTGGGCCCGTCGACGACCCCGACCGTGCGGCCGTGGACCTGTTCCATCCAGACCAGCCGGTCCGGGGTCAACCCGATGCCCTCGGCCAGCCGACGCCGGTTGGCGGCGACCGCGTCGGGGTCGTCACCGACGTGGTCGCCCAGGTTGAAGGAGTCGTAGGGAGCTTTCGACACGCCGCCTTCGCGGGTGGTGAGGACACGACGGATGCGCACGCCCCCAGCTTCCCAGACCCCGCGGGTCCGACGCTCGGGTCCCGCTCGCCGGACCCGCGAACCACGGTAGGCCCCCGGCCGGACGCACCGGACCCCCGAGCTCCACGTTCGGGTCGGCGGGTGCCGTCCTGGACGCGGACCTCGGGGGTCCGGTGTTCGACTCGCGGGTCAGCGCCGCATGAACGGCGGCACGTCGACCTCGTCGTCGGGGTCGTCCGTCACCGGCACGGCCCGGCTCGGCAACGACCCGCTGGTGTTCCCCTGCACGTTCGGCGACAGCGACCTCGGCATGGTCGGCTGCGGCGTGGTGTACGAGGTCTGGCCGTTGCCCTGGCCCGGCTGCGACTGCTGCGGCACGGTCGGGCGCTGCTGCACGACCGGTGGCGGCTGCTCCACCTGCTGCACGGGCTGCGGCTGGATCTGCTGCTGCTGGACCTGCGGCACCTGCTGGACCTGCGGCGGCTGCGCGTGGCTCAGCTGACCGGCGGTGCCCGCCGCGACGGGCGTGCCGCGCGGTGGGCTCGACAGCGCCTGGGGTTCCAACTTCTTGTGCGTCGGGCCGCCGCTGTCGAAACCGGCCGCGATCACCGTCACCCGCACCTCGTCACCGAGCGAGTCGTCGATGACCGTACCGAAGATGATGTTCGCGTCGGGGTGGGCCGCCTCCTGCACCAGCGAGGCCGACTCGTTGATCTCGAACAGCCCGAGGTCGCTGCCGCCGGCGATCGAGAGCAGCACGCCGTGCGCGCCCTCCATCGACGCTTCCAGCAGCGGCGAGTTGATCGCCTTCTGCGCGGCCTGCACCGCTCTGCCCTCGCCGCGGGCCGAACCGATGCCCATCAACGCGCTGCCCGCACCGGACATGACCGACTTGACGTCGGCGAAGTCCAGGTTGATCAGACCGGGCGTGGTGATCAGGTCGGTGATGCCCTGGACACCGGACAGCAGCACCTCGTCCGCGGAGCGGAACGCGTCCATCAGCGAGACGCCGATGTCCCCGAGCTGGAGCAGCCGGTCGTTCGGGATCACGATGAGGGTGTCGCACTCGTTGCGCAGCGCCTGGATGCCGTCCTCGGCCTGCTTGGCGCGGCGCTTGCCCTCGAACGAGAACGGTCGCGTGACCACACCGATGGTCAGCGCGCCGAGCTTGCGGGCGATCGAGGCGACGACGGGTGCGCCACCGGTACCCGTACCACCGCCCTCGCCCGCGGTCACGAACACCATGTCCGCGCCCTTGAGGACTTCTTCGATCTCTTCGCGGTGGTCTTCGGCGGCCTTGTGGCCGACTTCGGGATTGGCGCCGGCTCCCAGGCCGCGGGTGAGTTCGCGGCCGATGTCGAGCTTCACGTCGGCATCCGACATGAGCAGCGCCTGGGCGTCGGTGTTCACCGCGATGAACTCGACGCCCTTGAGCCCGACCTCGATCATGCGGTTGACGGCGTTGACACCGCCACCGCCGATGCCGACGACCTTTATCACCGCGAGGTAGTTGTGCGGGGGCGTCATCGGTCCGCCTTCCTGATCGTGTCCGTGCTCATGTGCTGGAGTGGATGACCACCGGTGTCACAGCCCGGACGGATCTCCACCCGGATTGAAACTCTCAACCAGAGGTTCAGAGTTATGTCAACCCCGTATGTTCCTGCTGGACGTTATGCATCAGGAATGCCTCGGTCCAGCAGCCACGCCGTGTTGTGTCCTGACCGGGTGAGCGGTCTCTACTCGCCGGTCACCCCGTCGAGCAGTTCCCGCACCACGTCCAGGTGCCCCGCGTGCCGACCCGTTTCCTCGATCATGTGGATCAGCACCCAGCGCGCGGAAAGCCGCTCGTCGCCGCGGAACGCCACCTCGTGGTCGAGGTCGAGGCCCGCGGCGAGTTCCCGACTCACCGTGCACTGCGCAGCGTAGTCGTCGAGCAATCCCGAGATCGTCTCGCCCGGCTCGATGCGCCAATCCGCGTCCGGGTCCTCACGGGTGTAGGGCGCGCGCATGGGCCTGCCGGCCAGTGCCATCTCGAACCAGTAGTGCTCGACCCAGCGCAGGTGCTTGACGATGCCCGCGGCGGTGTTGAGCTGCGACGGGAGCACCGGTCGACCGGCGTCGGCGTCGGACAGGCCCGCGCACTTGAACTCGATCGTCCCGCGCAGGAAGTCCAGGAAACCGCACAGCAGCGTGCGCTCGTCGCCGGTGTGCGGCAGTGAAATCCGGTTGTCCACCGGCGTCTGGGCCATCCCCGAAGTATCACCGCGACGACGCCCGGGGACGATCGACTTACCCGGATACGTGATGTGGGCAGGTTCACCGCACCACCGGGTTTACGAGACGGTCGGCAGTTCCGGGCTCGACACGTCGAACACCGTGCCCTCGCGGGTCAGCAGGACTTGCAGCACGGCGGCCTTGCGCGGGGTGTCGTCGGCCGAGCCCCAGCGCGCCTGCCGACCGGCGGTCAACGTCAGCCGCACGTCCGACGGCGAGTCCGCGGCGACGCTGAGCACCTCTTCGCGCAACGCCTCGGGCACCTGCGTCAGCACGGTCACCGCCGCGACGACCGCGACCTGCGCCACCTTCAGCTCGGGCAGTCCGGACGGCGGCTGCACCACGGTGGCGTAGTCCTTGCCCGTCGCGTCGATCAGGTGCGCGCCGTCGGGCGCGGTGATCACGCCGACCGGCTCGAGCTCGTGCACGGTCTGCCGCACGGTGCGGGCCTCGAGAGGCTCGACCGGGAGCCAGGAGAGGGGGGGCAGGTGGCGGAACAGCGAGGCGGGGGGGTGGAGGTGCAGCTGGAGCAGCG
>NZ_JBFAAX010000196.1:0-10170 GCF_040639995.1 Actinosynnema sp. NPDC023658
GCAGGCCCGGCGGGGTAAAGCGTCCCGCCAGGCCTGCCGGCTTCGTCCAGCCCAAGGCACCCGAACCCATGTCAAATCGGGCCTTGGTGGGGTGGTGCCGGGGGCGTTGGGGTTGCGAAGTGTGATCGGGCAATTACGCGGTGATTCGACCCGGTGGTCACTGAACGGTTACGGGTCGGTTGTTCACATTTGTGGTGGTTCGGGGTGGCTGAGCACTGCGGATGGTGTTCGAGGGGTTTCGGTCAGTTGCGTTCCGGTCACGTCGGCCGTCCCACTCCTTGACATTCCGCTGTGGGCCGGGACACAGTACCGCCGGTTTGAGCGGTCAAATGGGCGTCGAATTGTCAGGGGAGGGTGCGGCGCATGGCACGTCCCGGCTTTCCGGTGACGATCCGCCAGGTCGCGCTGCACGCCGGTGTCTCGCGCCAGACCGTGTCGAACGTGTTGAACGCGCCGCACCGGGTGGAGTCGGGCACGCGGCAGCGGGTCGGGTCGTCGATCGAGGCGCTCGGGTACCGGCCGAACCGGAACGCCCGCAACCTGGCCGCGCGCCGGGCCGGGCTCATCGGCTACTGCGTGCCGGAGTCGGACACGCCCAACCCGTTCATGGACCGGTTCCTGCACCTGCTGACCGCGGAGGTCGAGCGGTCGGGGCGGAACGTGCTGCTGTTCACCGGCGGTGCGGTCGGGGTGTACGCGGACCTGGTCGCGCAGCGGGCCGTGGACGCGTTCGTGCTGGCCGACACCGTGGACGACGATCCGCGCCACGGGTGGTTGGCCGAGCGGGACGTGCCCTTCGTGTCGTTCGGTCGCACGTGGACGGGGCGTCAACCCGGTCCCTGGGTCGACCTGGACGGCGCGGGGGTGTGCCGGCGGTTGGTGGCCGGGCTGCACGACCTCGGTCACCGGCGCATCGCTTTCGTCGGCAAGTGCGGCGCGACCGGCCAGTACCTGGACCGGGTGCGCGGGTGGAGGGCCGGGTGCGACGCCCTCGGCCTGCCTTCGGATCGGCTCGTGTGCGCCGAAGTGGACACCGTCGAGGCGGGCGGTGTGGCGATGCGGAACCTACTGGACTCCGAAGTCCCACCGGACGCAGTGATCGCGGTGAGCGACCCGATTGCTGTAGGTGTGCACCGTGAAGTGCGCCGCCAAGGGCTCCGGCCCGGGACGGACGTCGCGGTGACGGGTTTCGACGACTCGCCGCTGGCTTCCGTTGTGGACGGTGGTCTCACCTCGGTGCGACAACCCGTCGAGAGGTTCGCCCGCACCGTGGTGGACCTGCTGGACAGCGCGAACGGCGATCGGTGCGTGCTGCTGCCTGGTGAGATCATCAGCCGCGGCAGCGCTCCGATCCGCTTGACAGAGCAAGACGTGAACGAATGGGAGTCTCGGTGATGGGCGTTCGGACAACGGCGTTGCGGGCGACTGCGGCGCTGGGCGTGGCAGTCCTCCTCGCTTCGTGCAGCAGCGGAGGGGACAAGGGCGGCGCGCAGCCCGGCGGTGCGCTCGAAGGCCGGGGTGAGATCACGTTCGCCACCGGCAAGGACACGTCGGGCAACATGCAGAAGCTCGTCGACGAGTGGAACTCCAAGCACGGCGACGAGAAGGTCCGGATCATCGAACTGCCGGAGTCGGCCGACGCCCAGCGTCAGCAGATGGTGCAGAACGCGCAGGTGAAGTCCGACGCGTACACGCTCCTCAACCTGGACGTGGTGTGGACGGCCGAGTTCGCGGCCAACCGCTGGGTCGTCGAGCTGCCCGCGGACCAGTTCGGACTGGACAAGTTCCTCCAGCCCGCGGTGAAGACGGCGCAGTACCGCGACAAGCTCTACGCCGTGCCGGTGTACTCCGACGGCGGCCTGCTGTACTACCGCAAGGACCTGCTCGACGCGGCGGGCGTGAAGCCGCCGAAGACGTGGGCCGAGCTCACCGCCGCCTGCCAGGCGGTCAAGGCGGCGCAGCCCGCGATCGGCTGCTACGCCGGTCAGTTCGAGAAGTACGAGGGCCTGACGGTCAACTTCGACGAGGCCGTGCACTCCGCGGGCGGCGACGTGGTCGACTCCTCCGGCAAGCCTGTGGTCGACTCGCCCGAGGCGAAGGCCGGCTTGGACACCCTGGTGACCGGCTTCCAGCAGGGGATCATCCCGCAGAAGGCCATCACCTACAAGGAAGAGGAAGGCCGCCGCGCGTTCCAGGCCGGTGAGCTGCTGTTCCACCGCCAGTGGCCGTACCAGTGGAACCTGGCCGGCAAGACCGACGGCTCCTCGCAGGTCGCGGGCAAGTTCGACGTCGCGCCGCTGCCCGGCATCGACGGTCCCGGCAGCTCGACCCTCGGTGGCCACAACTTCGCGATCTCCGCGTTCGGCAAGAACAAGGCCACCGCGCTGGACTTCATCAAGTTCTTCACCAGCGAGTCCTCGCAGCGCTCCAACCTGCTGGCCACCTCGCAGGCGCCGACCCTGGCGAGCCTGTACGACGACGCCGAGCTGATCAAGCAGTTCCCGTACCTGCCGACGCTGAAGGAGTCGATCCTGTCGGCCAAGCCGCGCCCGCAGGCCGTCCGCTACGGCGACGTGACCCAGGCGGTCCAGGAGGCCGCCTACGCCGCGTTGACCGGTGAGAAGACCAGCGACGTGGCGCTGAAGGACCTGCAGACCAAGTTGCAGGAGCTCCTGAAGTGACGGTGGTCGCCCGCCGCGCCCGGGGTGGTGCCACCTCGGGCGCGGGGCGACTCGCCGCGGCGCTGCTGTCACCGACGTTCGTCGTGCTCGGCCTGGTGGTCGGGTACCCGCTGGTGGCGGCGCTGCGCGAGTCGGTGTTCCGGGACGGGACCGACCTCGACGAGAGCGGCTTCATCGTCGAGGGGTCGAAGTTCGTCGGCATCGACAACTACACCGCGATCTTCGCGGGCGAGTCCGCCTCCCGGTTCTGGAACTCGTTCGGCAACACGACGGTGTTCACCGTGATCACGGTGGTGCTGGAGGTGCTGATCGGGGTCGCGATGGCGCTGGTGATGCACCACGCGCTGCGCTGGCGGGGTGTCGTGCGGGCGTCGATCCTGGTGCCGTGGGCGGTGCCGACCGCGGTGTCGGCGCTGCTGTGGCGCTGGATCTTCCAGGCCGACGGCGTGGCCAACGCGTTGATCGGTCAGCAGGTGCTGTGGACGACCGAGGGCTGGCAGGCGAAGTTCGCGGTGATCCTGGCGGACGTGTGGAAGACCGCGCCGTTCGTCGGCCTGCTGGTGCTCGCCGGTCTCCAGATCATCCCGACCGACGTCTACGAGGCGGCCCGCGTCGACGGCGCGTCGCCGTGGCTGCAGTTCTGGCGCATCACCTTGCCGCTGGTCAAGCCCGCGCTGCTGGTGGCGGTGCTGTTCCGGGTGCTGGACGCGCTGCGCATGTTCGACCTGCCGTTCGTGCTCATCGGCAGCCGCAAGGAGTCGGTGGAGACCCTGTCCATGGTGGCCTTCGACGAGGCGGCGAGCCTGAGATTCGGGCCGGCCGCGGCGTACGCGACGATCCTGTTCGTCTACGTCGCCGTCACCGCGCTGGTGTTCGTGCGGCTGCTGGGCGCGGACGTCGTCGGTGCGGCACGGGAAAGGGCGCGCAAATGAAGGGCGCAACGCTGCCCAGGCGGGTGCTGACGTTCGCGGGCCTGCTGCTGATCCTGCTCTACTGCCTGGCGCCGTTCTACTGGATGGCGGTGTCGGCCTTCCGCCGCCCGTCCGACCAGTTCGAGCTGACGGCGCTGCCCGCCCCGTTCTCGCTGGACAACCTGACCGCGGTGTTCGCGCCGGGGGTCGGCTTCGGCCGGTCGCTGCTCAACAGCCTCGTGGTCGCCGGCGTCACCACGGTGCTCACGCTGGTCATCGGGGTGTCGGCGGCGTACGCGCTGGCCCGGCTGAACTTCCGGTTCAAGAACGCGGTGGCGGCGCTGATCATCGCCACGTCGATGTTCCCCGGCATCTCGCTGCTGGTGCCGCTGCTCGCGCTGTTCACCGACATCGGCTGGATCAACACCTACCAGTCGATGATCGTGCCCAGCCTGTCGTTCGCGCTGCCGCTGGCGGTGTGGAACCTGACCGCGTTCTTCCGGCAGATGCCGGAGGAGCTGGAGCAGGCGGCGATGATCGACGGCTGCACGCGTGGCCAGGCGTTCCGCAAGGTGATCCTGCCCCTGGCGGCACCGGGCGTGTTCACCACCGCGATCATCACGTTCATCGCGGCGTGGAACGAGTTCATCATCGCTTTGTCGATGGTCAACGACAGCTCGATGCAAACTGCTACGGTCGCGATCTCCCGGTTCACCGGGGCGTACGGTTTCGACCAGCCGTTCGGCACCCAGATGGCCGCCGGCGTGGTGGTGACCGTGCCACTGGTCGTGGTGGTGCTGCTGTTCCAGCGGAGGATCATCGCAGGCTTGACCGCAGGTGGCGTCAAGTAGCCACTTGGCGGTGTCAACGGCCGGTCGCCACGTGTTGGGAGAGCCGTGGCGACCGGCCAATTAACTCCGGGCGGTCAGGGCAGGCGCCACTGCTGGGCCGCGGTGGTGTTGCAGTCGTAGACCTGCAGCTGGATGCCGTTCGCGGAGTTGCTGTCCGGCACGTCCAGGCACTTGCCGGACGCCGGGCTGACCAGCGTCCCGCCCTTCGGCCACCACTGCTGCGCTCCCGTGCCGTTGCACGTCCACAGCTGCACCTTCGTGCCGTTGGCGCGCGCGCTGCCGCTGACGTCCAGGCACCGGCCCAGCGCCCGCAGCGTGCCGTCCGACGCGACGGTCCACTGCTGCGCGGCCGAGCTGTTGCAGTCCCACAGCCGCACGGGAGCGCCGTCGGTGGGGCCCGCGGGCTCGGCGTCCAGGCACTTGGCCGCCAGCCCGACGACCGCTCCGCTGCGGGCGGGGGTGGGGCCGACGTCGAACGACGGCGGCGCGTCGACGGTGGCCGAACCCCAGGTGGTCGGCGTGGTGCCCAGGGTGAAGTCCAGCGTGCCGCCCTGCGCGGTGAACGACGCCGGTAGCCACGGCTTGGTGGACGCGGTGCCGTTGACCCGCAGCGACTGGACGTACTTCGCGGTGTCCGAGGCGTTCGGCGCGGTGATGGTGAGGGTCACGCCGTTGCCGCGCTTGATGGTGGTGGTGGGGAACTGGGGGCTGGCCAGCACCAGCTCGGCCCGGCCCGGCGCCTGCGGGTACAGGCCCAGCGCCGCCCACACCGCCCACGAGGACATCTCGCCCAGGTCGTCGTTGCCGACCAGGCCCTCCGGCGTGGGCAGGAAGATCGACGTCAACGCCCGCCGCACGACGTCCTGCGTCTTGTGCGGCGCACCGGCGTAGGCGTAGGCCCACGGGGTGTTGAGCGTCGGCTCGTTGCCGAGGTAGGCGTAGGGCTTCTTCGGCCCGGCGTTCAGCTCGGTGAAGAAGGTGTCCAGGCGGGACGTGACGGTGGCGTTGCCGCCCATGGCGTCGAACAGGCCGCGGTGGTTGTACGGCACCATCCAGGCGTACTGGGCGGCGTTGCCCTCGACGTACTCGTTCTCCTGCGTGGGGCTGAACGCGGGCCAGCTCAGGTCGGTGTTGCGCGGTTGCAGGTACTTGCTGCCGGAGTTGAACAGGTTGCGCCAGTCCTGGGCGCGGCGCAGGAACCTCTCGGCGGTGGTGGCGTCGTTCAGCCTGGCCGCGAACTGCGAGATGGCGAAGTCGGCGCTGGTGTACTCCAGGGTGGTGGCCGCCGAACCCCACACGTCCCCGAGGCCCGTGGGCACGTAGCCGTAGCTGTTGTACTGCAACCAGCCCGGCCGCTCGCTGGTGTTGTCGGACCCGGCCACGATCCGGCGCAACGCGTCGGCGGTGTCGAAGTCCGTGCCGCCGAACGCGTGCGCGGTGGACACGATGATCGCCATCGGGTCGCCGTTCATCACGCCCGTGCCGCCGTTGGCGACCGTCCAGCGGTCGAAGTAGCCGCCCTGGGCGGCCTGGTTCACCGCGGACTGGGCGATGTCGGCGGCCTCGCGCGGCCCCAGCAGGGCCACCAGCGCTATCTGGGAGCGGTAGACGTCCCAGCCGGAGAAGTTCGCGTACTGCGTCCTGGCGGCGGTGTGGGTCTGCCGGTCGAAGCCCGTGTACTGGCCGTTGACGTCGCTGAACACGTTGGGGTGCAGCAGGGAGTGGTACAGCGAGGTGTAGAGCGTGCGGAGCTGGGTGGTCGTGCCGCCGGTGACGTCGATGCGGCCGAGCCAGGAGTTCCACGCGGTCCGGGCGGCGGTGCGGACGTCGTCGAACGACCGCGTGCCGGTCTCGGTGGCGAGGTTGGCCTTGGCGTTGTCGAGGCTGACGAACGAGATGCCGACGCGGGCGGTGACGGTCGTGGCGTTGAACGACACGAACGCCGACGCGGCGAACGGCTGCACGTCCTGGGTGGCCGTCGCGGACGGTGTGGGCAGGTTCTGGGTGCCGGCGGTCTTGGGCGCGGGCGGCACGCTGCCGCGGCTGCTGCCCTCGACCTGGCGGCCGTCCGGTGCGACCCGGCCGTCGGTGATGGTGGCGGTGGAGGCGAACGGCTGGTCGAAGGTGACGTGGAAGTGCAGCCGGTACCGGTTGCCCGCGCCGCAGAACCCGCCGCTGTCGGTGTAGCCGGAGAGGCTGTCGATGCCGACGGTGATGGAGCCGCTGGCGGCGTTGAACGCGCGGGCGGCGTCGACGGTGAGGGAGGCGCGCTGACCGGCGGGGTAGGTGAACCGGGCGACGCCGGAGCGCTGGTTGGTGGTCAGCTCGGTCCGGATGCCGTTGTCGAAGAGCACGGAGTAGTAGCCGGGGGAGGCCTGCTCGTTGGCGTGGGTGAACGTCGAGTAGGCGGCGGGCGTCGTGCCCAGGGAGGGCATGAACGGCACGTTGCCGAAGTCGCTGCACCCGGGGCCGGACAGGTGGGTGAGGCTGAAGCCGCGGATGCGGTTGTCGTCGTAGTGGTAACCGCCGTGCTGGTGGGTCACCGTGTCGGGGCTCCACTGGAGCATCCCGAACGGCGCGACGGCGCCGGGGAAGGTGTTGCCCGCGCCGCCGCCGTGCCCGAAGTCGGGACCGCCGGGCTTGGTGCCGACGAACGGGTTGACGTGCTGCGCGGGATCGGTGACGGCGAGCGCCGTGCCGGCCTGGAGGGGCACGGCGAGGGCGGCGAAGGTGAGGGCGGCGATGGCCGCGGAGCGGAGACGCATCTGGAACCTCCGGCAGGGGTAGGAGGTTTGACAACGTTGTCAGCCCCTGATTGTGCCGGCAGAGGTCCAGACCAGGAACCCGCTGCGCGGCTCAACGGCGTTGGGCCGCCCGTGTCCGGTGGACAACGAATACCGGGAATGTGAAAGTCTTTATAGCTTCAGTGTAGGGTGAAGTCAGTGGAAGATGGTCAGGGTGGTCGGACCGGTGAGGCTGGAGACGCCGGTGCCGCCGCACTGGAGGAAGTCGGCCGTGACCAGCGTGGTGACCTGTTCGGCACTGGCGGGCGAGAACGTGCCGTGGGTGATCAGTCCGGTGTTGGTGACCACGACCTGCCCGCCGACGTCGCTGACCGTCCAGTTGTAGGCGAAGGTGGTCGGCGCCGCGAGCGGGTTGCTCCACGTGTACTGGCGCGAGGCGGCCCCCGCGCTGAGCAGCGTCGCGCACGAGACGGTGTCGGTGAACGCCTGGGTGTACGACGCGCCGGGTGCCAGGGGGTTCGTGCAGACGGGGAAGTAGCCGGTGAGGGTGGCGTGGACCTCCCTCGGCGTGGTGGTGATGGGTGGGTCGTAGGTGACCGCCCACGTGCCGACGCAGACCTGGTCGACGGTGGCGGCGTGGGCGGGGCCCGTCACGGCGGCGAAGCCGCCCAGGACCAGCACCGCCACCAGGCAGGTTCGCGAGAACCTCGACATGGCACCGACTCCCTTCGTCGCCCGTGCTCTGCCGTCTGTGGATAGCAGTGCGGGGTTCGCGGCGGACACCGCCGTTCGGGGTTTCAGTGCAGCTCGGCCGCCGCGGCGCGGAAGACGGCGTCCGCGACGCGGGCCAGGGGTGGCGAGTCGAGCTTCCACTGCTGCCAGTGCAGCAGCACGTCCACGGGCCGGTCGGGGGCGAGGTGCACGAGCCTGCGGTGCGCGGCGATCTGGTGCTCGGTGAGCAGCGCCCAGCCGGCGCCCGCCACGACGGCGTCCTCGAACACGTGCCCGTCGGGCAGGTGGTGGCGGTGGGCGGAGGCGTCGTGGCCGGACAGCTCGCGGCAGAACCGGTCCTGCAGGTCGTCCTTGTCGTCGAACACGATCACCGGCGCGTCGTGCAGCGGCTGCCCGTCGGAGAGCCGGCGCCGGACGAACCCCTTGGTGGCCACGGCGTGGTAGCGGATGCTCCCGAGTGGACGGACGACGCAGCCCTGCACCGGTCGCGGTGACGAGGTGACGGCGCCGACGACGAGCCCTTGGCGCAGCAGCTCGGCGGTGTGGTCCTGGTCGTCGCGCCGCACGGTCAGCACCAGGCCCTCGTCGGTGGCCAGCTCCTTGACCACGCGGCGGAACCAGGTGGCGAGGGAGTCGGCGTTGACGGCGACCGGGATGGGCGTGGGGTCCTCGACGAGGCCGAGCGCCTCGCGGGCGTCCCGGTCCAGCAGGGCCTGTTGCCGCCCGTACCGGGCGATGACCGCGCCGGAGTCGGTGAGCCGCGCGGGCTTGGAGCGGACCACCAGCACGCGACCGGTGCGCTGTTCCAGCAGCTTGATGCGCTGGCTCACTGCGGACGGTGTGACGTGCAGGGCTTTGGCGGCGGCGTCGAACGTGCCCTCGTCCACGACGGCGAGGAGGGTGCGCACGCACTCCGGGTCCAGCATCACGGTTGCTGATGATACGTAAGAAAACGTAGCTGGCCTTATCCCCGGGTGGTTCTTACGGTCGGTGGCGTGATGTACGCGCTGCTCGCCGGGCTCGGCACCGGGCTGTCCCTCATCGTCGTGATCGGCGCGCAGAACGCCTTGGTGCTGCGCCAAGGGGTGTTGCGGCAGCAGGTACCGGCGATCGTGGCCATCTGCGCGGGTTCGGACGCGGTGCTCATCGCGTTGGGCGTCGGTGGTGTCGGTGCGGCGCTGACCGCGTGGCCGTCCGCGTTGACGGTGGTGCGGTGGGTCGGTGCGGCGTTCCTGGTCGGGTACGGCGTGCTGGCGGCGCGGCGGGTGCTGCGGCCGTCGGCGCTGCGGCCGGGCGGCGCGGCGGGCGCGGGTGTGGCGGTGGTGGTCACGTGCCTGGCGCTGACGTGGCTGAACCCGCACGTGTACCTGGACACCGTGCTGCTGCTGGGCACGGCGTCCACGGGGTTCGGCGCCGACCGGTGGTGGTTCGGGGCGGGGGCGATCACGGGCAGCGTGCTGTGGTTCAGCGCGTTGGGCTTCGGCGCGCGGTGGCTGTCGGGGGCGTTCGCGCGGCCGTCGGCGTGGCGGGTGCTGGACGGGGCGGTCGCCGTGGTGGTCACGGCGACCGGCGTGTCGCTCGTGGTGTGAAGGCGCTCCCGGCTAGAATCGGTTGGTCACCCAGGCGGCGGCGTGGAGCTCCTTCAGCGAGACCTCGACGCGGTGGTAGGCGTTCGGGTCGACCCGGCGGTAGCCGTGGCGCACGACGCCCTGGTAGATCACCTCCGACACGACCAGCACGGCTTCGCCGGTCAGGTGTTCGCGCACGGGCGCGCTGTCGGCCAGGCGGCAGGCGGTGTTGACGTCGGCGCCGACCCAGCCGTGCGGGTCGCGCTGCACCTCGCCCGCGTGCAGCGCCAGTCGCACCCGGATGTGCTGCTCCGGCGCGACGGCGGCGTTGTGCCGCCGCAGCACGGCGATCATGGCCGGGATGGCGGGGTCGAGCAGGTCCAGCTTGGAGACCGAGGCGGGCACCAGCACCATCATCCCGTCACCGCGGTCGTGCACGGCCAGCTCGGACCACCGCACGCCCGCGGCGCGCAGCCCCGACCGCACCGCGTGCCGGAGCACCTGCCGCGCCCGCAGCTGGGTCGGGTCGTTCCACCGGCCGAAGCCGGCGATGTCCACCACGAAGACGGACCGGTGCTCGGGGCCGGGGGACTGCCGGAGGGGCCGCAGCCACCGCAGCGCCCGCGTCATCACCTCCGGTCCGACGCTCATCGCCGTGCCGACCTCGGCGCGGGCACGCCCAG